>JAKZWC010000280.1:0-4910 GCA_047515735.1 Spirochaetales bacterium
CAGTTGTCGTCGGCGTTGGGGCCGATCACCGCGATCGAGCCGATCCCGCCGGCCAGCGGCAGCGTGCCCTCGTCGTTCTTGAGCAGCACGATGCTCTGCCGCGCCGCCTCCAGGGATGCGGCGCAGTGCTCCGCGCAGCGCGCCACCCGCTGCGAGATCAGATAGCGCACCGCGCCGGCGTCGCCGATGGTGATGCCCTCGAAGCCCCACTCCTCGCGCAGCAGCTCGTTGAGGTAGTAGGTACTGGCCGGCGCCGGGTCGCCGTCATACTCGGCGCGCTCCGCCATCACCCCCTGGGCGCCCTCCTCGATCGCCTCCCGCCACGGCCGCAGCACCACCTCCTGCATCTCGCGCCGCCCCAGCCCCATGCGGGTGAAGTCGTGCCCGCCCTCCGCGTCGCCCATGCCGGGATAGGCGCGCAGCAGCGCCACCACGGTGTGGTCGCTGTTCAGGTCGCTCAGGTCCTTTCCCTGCAACCCGCGCACCACGGCGCGCCCCATCTGCCCCACCAGGTAGGGGTCCTCGCCGAAGTTCTCCTCGCAGCGGCCGTAGCGCGGGTCGCGGATCACGTCCAGGTCCGGGGCGAACAGCACCGTCAGGCCCTGGGCCCGCATCTCGCACGCCATGGCGCGCGCCATGCGCTCCTGCAGCTCGGGGTTGAAGGTGCTGCCCATCCCGCACAGCGCCGGGAAGATGGTGCAGTCGACTCCGAGCTGGGCGTGCTGGCCGTCGTCGCCCACCAGCACCGGAATCCCCAGCCGGCCGTGCTCGCGGGCGTAGCGCTGCACCGCGTTCACCAGCTCGGCACCCTGGCGCCGGTCGAGCGCCCGCTCCACCGGGATCCCGAACCAGGGATCGGTACGCAGCAGGGCCGCGAACTGGCCGAGGGTGGCCGGCGCCAGGGTCGCCTCCAGCTCCGGGTTCAAGGTCACCCGGCCGTCACGGACGGCGTAGCCGTAACACATCGGCCAGCCGGCCTGGAGCTGGGCGATCTTCTCCTCCAGGGTCATCCGCTGCAGCAGGTCCTCGACCCGCCGTTGCAGCGGCTGCGCCGGATCGCGATACCCCGCGCCGGTGGCGGGCGGGCCTGCGCGGCGGTACGGTTCGGTGCTGTGCGTGTGGCCTGTGCTGTCTGGCATGAGGCGCGGTTCTCCTGTTCCTCAGCGGTACGGGTCGGCGGCGTCGCGCAACCCGTCGCCCATGAAGTTGAACGAGATGACGAAGATGATCACGAACAGTCCCGGCAGCAGCAGCCACGGGTATAGGGCGATGATGTTGAGGTCCTGGGCTTCCTTCAGCAGCACCCCCAGGCTGATCACCGGCGGCCGCAGCCCCAGCCCGAGGAAGCTGAGCGCGGTCTCGCCCAGGATCATGCCCGGAATGGACAGTGTCAGATTGACGATGATGTAGCTCAGGAAGGAGGGCAGCAGGTGCCGGGCGATTACCGCTTCCGACGACGCTCCGGCGATAACCGCGGCCATCACGAAGTCCTCTTCGCGAGTACTGATCAGCTTGCCCCGCACCACCCGCGCCAGCCCCGTCCAACTGATCTCCGACAGGATCAGGGTGATGAAGAAATAGACCCGCAGCGCCGGCCAGAACTGCGGCAGCGCGGCGCTGAGCGCCATCCAGAACGGGATCGTGGGGATCGCCATCAGGAACTCGATGATGCGCTGCACGACCACGTCCGCGGTGCCGCCGAAGTAGCCGGAGATTCCGCCCATGGTGCAGCCGAGCACAAAGGTGATGGCGACGCCGACCAGCCCGATGGAGACCGAGATGCGCAGCCCGTACATCATCCGCGAGAAGAAATCGCGGCCCAGGCGGTCGCTGCCCAAGAGCAATAGCACGCCATCGTCCGACACTCCCAACAGATGGAGGTCCGACTCGAACAGGCCCCACAGCTTGTATGGGTCGGTGCGGGCGAAGAGCTGCAGCGGGTAGCGCCTCGAGGTGTCGTCGGTGTAGGTCATCAGCAGGGTCTTGGGATTGATGTGGCGGGTGTAGGCGTAGACGAAGGGCCGCAGGTGGAAGGTGCCCTCGTGGTCGACGAAACGGATCCGCTGCGGTGGGGCGTACATATACTGGGGGTACCGCTTGTAGGGATCCGCGACCGCGAAGAACTCGCAGAACAGGGCGACGAAGTAGAGCCCCGCGAGCACCGTCAGTCCGACCATGGCGAGCCGGTGCCTGCGCAGCTTGCGGTACATGATCTGCCACTGCGAGGCGATGAACTGTCTCTCGTCGTCGGTCGTGACTTCGGCGCCGGAGATGGCCGCGGTGCGCGTCATCCGGCTGCGCTCTTCTCGTAGCGGATGCGCGGATCCACCACCACCAGCAGGATGTCGGAGATCAGCGTGCCGACGAAGGTCAGCAGGCCGAGCACCATGATGGTGCTGCCCGCCAGGTACATGTCCTGTGACTGCAGCGCCCCGTACAGCAGCGGCCCCACGGTCGGCAGCGACAACACGATGCTGGTGATGGTCTCGCCGGAGATGATGTAGGTCAGGCTCCAGCCGACCGTGCTCACCACCGGGTTGATCGACACCCGCACCGGGTACTTGAACAGAAGGCGGCGCTCCTGCAGGCCCTTGCTGCGTGCCGTGATCACGTACTGCTTCTGCAACTCGTCCAGCAGGCAGCCGCGCATGACCCGGATCAGCCCGGCGGTGCCGGCCGTGCCGATGACGATGATCGGGACCGGCAGATGTTTCAGCATGTCCAGGAACTTGGCCATGCTCCACGGAGCGTCCAGGAACTGCGGCGAGAACAGTCCGATGACGCTGACGCCGAACACCTTGAACGCCAGGAACATCAGAATCAGCGCCAGAAAGAAGTTGGGCGTCGCCAGGCCAACGAATCCGATGCCGGTGAACAGATAGTCGCCGAGCGAGTACTGATGGGTGGCCGAGTAGATGCCCACCGGCACCGCGATGGCGTAGGTCACCAGCAATGAGAACAGCGAGATGGCGACGCTGATGGGGACCCGTTCGCGCAGTAGCTGCGCTACCGTCTTGCGCCACTCGAAGGAGCGGCCCAGGTCGAACTTGAGGAAGTTCACGAACCAGCGCAGGTACTGCCGGGAGAGCGGCAGATCGAAGCCGTACTGGCGGTTGAGCGCGTCCAGCGTCGCCTGGTCCACCGCGTTGCCGCTGGCCTGCAGCCGCTCCGCGTAGGTCGACACGTAGTTGCCCGGCGGCAGTTGGATGATCACGAACACCACCACCGAGAGCACCACCATGAGCGAGAGCATCAGCAGGCAGCGGCGCGCCAGGTACGCGCTCATGCGGCCCTCACCCGGCGCTGCCCGGCGGTTGTCGCCGCCACGGCCCCGCCGCCCGCCCGCTGTGCCCCGAAGGAAACCTGCCGCTCAGTAAGCACGGCCGCTCCGTGACGCCAAAGGACCATGAAACCGGCGCACAGGCAGCGCCCGCGCGCCAGTGTTTTCGGTCAGCCCGATACCAGCCCCTATTCCTTCCAGTAGAACTGCCACAGGCGGTACAGGTAGCCCTTGCCGAAGTCCGAGGGGGCAGTGTGGTAGGTGTCAAAGTCGACGTTGCCGAGCTTGACGTTGGCCGTCATCGGCGCCTGCTGGTAGCCGAAGGTGCCGATGGTATAGAAGTTCTCGGCCCACCAGTCGAGGATCTCCTTGCCGGCCGCACGCCACTCGTCGTCGGGGAAGCGGTACATGTTCTCGGCCAGGTCGAAGATGCGCGCCACCTCCGGCGGCGGCTCGATGCCCTCCGCGCCGTCGGTCTGCCACCATTGGTCCCACAGCGGCGCCGACCAGTTGATGCGCATCACGCAGCGCGGTCCGTTCCAGTAGCCCGGCGTGCGCCACATGGTCTCGCCGCCGAAGTCGGTCAGCACGAGGGTGACGTGGAAGGTGCCGCTCGGCACGCTGCCGCCGCGCCCGAACACGGTGCCGTAGGTGCCGGTCTTGATCGCGATCTTGATGCCGATCGCTTCCCAATACTCCTTCACCAGCTCGGCGGTCTCGACGCTGCCCGAGAAGGTGGTAGTCGGCTCTATCAGCAGCGACAGGGTCTTGCCGTTGGACAGCACCCGGTATCCCTCGCCGTCGCGCTCGGTCAGGCCGAGCGCGTCGAGCATCCGGTTGGCCTGCTCCGGGTCGTACTCGATGTACGCGTCGGCGTAGCGCTGCTCGAACAGGCTGTGGGTGGGATTGACGGTGGTCTGGGTCGGGGTCGCCATGCCGAGGGCTATCACGTCCACCAGCTCTTGCCGGTTGATGGCGAACGACAGGGCGTGGCGGAACTTCCTGTCGCGCAGCAGGTCGCCGAGCACCGGCTCCTGGTTGTTCTGGTTGATCAGCAGCGGCTGATCGTTGGGGGAGCCGCCTTTCCCCAGGAACGCGTGGTACCCGCCCTGCTCGGCGTTGGACGCCAGCAGCGGCAGATCGGTGGTGTTGAGGGTGAACGGGGAGTAGTCGTAGTCGCCCGCGATGGTGCGCAGCTTGAGGGTCTGCATGTTGTCTTCGTGGGCGATGGTGCGTACCCGGTCGATGTAGGGAAGCTGGTTGCCGGCGGGATCGATGCCGTGGTAGTAGGGGTTGCGCACGTAGGTGCGGCCGTTCTCGAACTCCGACTCCAGGATGTACTGCACCACTACCGGAATCCCTTCCACCACCTGGGTGCCGTAGGCGGTGCGCGCCTTCTCCCGAAACAACTGCCACCACTCTTCGAAGCCGGCCTCGGCCGCCAGCTTGCCGGCGTCGGAGTTGTACTTGACGTGGTACTTCTCCAGCGCATGCCGGGGCAGGTAGCTGCGGCCCTGCTGGGCGGCGAGGTGATCATTCTGGGCGAAGTAGTATGGCGCGTTGAACTGCGCCGACTCGAACACGTACTGGACGGTCAGGTCGTCGACCTTGCGGATCACCGCCATCTGGT
>JAKZWC010000281.1:0-2877 GCA_047515735.1 Spirochaetales bacterium
GGGCAACAGGTAGCGGAACTCGGATTGTGCCTGGGCGCCGCGCTCGTGCATGTAGCGGGCGGTAACCGTCATGTCGTAGTTGGGCGCCAGGTTGAGGTAGACGGGAACGGAGATGTCGAATCCGGTGCGCTCGCGGTTGGAGAAGCTGGGCGTCAGCAGGCCGCTCTTGCGGCGGTCGTCCAGCGGGAACGTCACGTAGGGCGATGCCAGGATCGGCAGGCCCTTGAAACGCAGGCGGAAGCCGCGCGCGACTCCGAAGCCGTTGTCCACATCCATCTCCAGTTCCCTGGCGATCAGTTCCCAGTCGGGCCGGTCCGACGGGCAGGTGGTGAAGTTCACCGACTCGAGCGAAATGGTGTTGTCGCCGCGGATGCGGATGGCGTCGGCCGCGCCGCGGGCGGGACGCAGCGGCAGATCGAACCCGCCGCCCGTGAACGTGATCTCGCGGTTGCGGGTATCCACTTCGGCGTCCTCGCCGTAGACGGTGACCTGCCCGTCCCGGTACGCCACGGTGCCGTGGATCTCGGCCGTCTCCGTGGTGCGGTCGAAGCTGGCGCGGTCGGCGGAAATGGTCCGGTCGCCGTACCGGAAAGACACGTCGCCATCGAATTCGATCCGCTCTTCGCCGACCATGTTCACCTGCCCGGCGGAAATCCTCAACCGCTCCTCGCCCGCTGCCGTGGCGCTGGCGGCCGCGACGGCGCCGTCCCCGGCCACGGGATCCTCCGCGGGGAGGTTGAGCTCCTGCAGCAGGCAGAGTTGCTGCGCCACGACGGGAGTGAGGGGTGCACCGGTCAGTAGCGCCGCAACGAATGTGAAGTTGGATGTGCGCACGGGCGTTTGCGGGGCAAAGGCGGCTACAATGGCACACTTGTTTTGCCGCTTCAACGAATTGGACAGGAATTGGAAGGTGTGGGCATCGGGGTCGCCGCCCGCCCGCGGGGGCGCCGATGAAGGCTATGCTGCTGGGCGCCGGACGCGGTGAGCGGATGGGGCCGTTCACCGCGGAGCAGCCCAAACCGCTTCTTTCCCTGGGTCCGGAAACCCTCATCGAGCGGCATCTGCGGCGGCTGGCTGGAGCCGGCTTCCATGAGATCGTCATCAACCTTTCCTACCGTGGCGAACAGATCCGGGCGGCCATCGGCGACACCACCCGCTGGGGCCAGACCGTGGCCTACAGCGAGGAGGGCGAGCCGCCGCTGGAGACCGCCGGCGGTATCGTCCAGGCGCTTCCGCTGCTCGGCGAGGGGCCGTTCATCGCGGTGAGCACCGACGTGGTGACCGACTTCGACTTCGCCGTCCTGGCCGGTGCCGGCGGGCGGCCCCGGGGCGGCTGCCTGGTGCTCGTCCCCAATCCGCCCCATCATCCGGACGGCGATTTCGGGTTGTCGCCCCACGGCAGGCTTGACATGGCGCCGCCGCGCTACACCTACAGCGGGATCGGCGTGCTCGGGCCCGCGCTCTTTCGGGGCCTCGCACCCGGCATCAGGCCGTTGCGCACGGTGCTGCGCCCCGCGGCGCGGCGCGGCGCGCTCCAGGGCATCCTCCATGACGGTCTGTGGCGCGACGTGGGGACGCCGGCGCGGCTTGCCGGCGTGCGGGCGCTGCTGCGGGCACGCCGCTCCCGGGCCAGGGGCGGTTCGATCGGCTGATGCGCGCCCCCGTACTGAATAACCGGAACTTCCTCATCTACATGGTCGGCAGCACCTTCTCGCTGCACGGCCTGTGGATTCAGCGGGTCGCCATCGGGTGGCTGACCTGGGAACTGACCGAGTCGGAAACCTGGCTCGGTATCATCGCGCTGTCGGAGTTTCTGCCGATCATGTTATTCGGTCCGCTGTTCGGTGTGCTCGCCGACCGCCTGCACCGCAAGACCGTCGCGTTCTTCGCCAGCGTCCTCAACGGGCTGCTGGCGGCGTTGCTGTTCGCGCTGGTATTGACGGAAGCGATCGACATCTACCTGCTGTTTGCCATCACGATGCTGCTGGGGATCGTGAGCAGCGCCTTCCAGCCGGCGCGGATGTCGCTCATCCCGGCCCTGGTCCCCGCGGAGTTGCTGGCTCCCGCGGTGGCCGCGCAGTCCATCGTATTCAACGTCTCCCGGTTCCTGGGCCCGGCCATCGCGGGCATCGCCATCGCGACCGCGGGTCTCGCCTGGGCGTTCGCCATCAATGCCGTTTCCTACCTGGCGATGCTGTTGGCGCTGCTGCTGGTGCGGCTGCGTACCGCCCGGTCGGGGGGCGTGCAGAGTCATTTCCTCGCCGAGCTGAAGGACGGCATCGGCTACACGTACCGGCACGCGGACATCCGCCAGCAACTCGTCATCGTGGCGCTGTCGGCGCTCTTCGGGCGTGCCGTCATCGTCATGCTGCCGGCGTTCGCGGGCAGCGTCTTCGGCGGCGGGAGCAGCACGCTGGCATTGCTCACGTCGGTTTCCGGCGCGGGCGCGGTGTTGGCCGGACTGTGCCTGACGGTGGTCGGCGCCGGTGAGCGGCTGCTGTGGTCCACGGTCGGCGGCACGGTGGCCACGGGCGTCCTCATGATGCTGCTGGGCGCAACGTCCAGTTTCGCGCTCGGCATCGTCTTCGTGGCCACCCTCGGGTTCGCCCTGACCCTGGTGGGCGTCGGCTCCCAGGCGCGGATCCAGATGATCGTGGCGGAGACCATGCGCGGCCGCGTGCTCAGCCTGTGGGCCGCGGTGGCCTTCTCCGCGCCGGCGCTCGGCAGCGTGATCATCGGCTTCCTTGCGGACCGCTTCGGCCTGGGCGCGACAACGCTGGTCAGCGGTGCCATCTGCACGGGGCTTGCGCTGCTGCTGGCGTGGCGGGTGGCGCAACTGCCGGCGGAGGGTCAACCAAGCGGCTCGGTGCCCTGACT
>JAKZWC010000282.1:0-4959 GCA_047515735.1 Spirochaetales bacterium
GGTCGGATTGAGCCAGGGAACGTTCCGCATAGAAGAGATTCGGACAATCCGGGTAATTACTGGACAGCGATGACATCGCGCTACTGCATCGAGCTGATCCCACATACGGACAGCTTCTGACGTCTAGCCGGAGTCCTGGAATTAGGCACAGGTTACTGGAGCTGGCGTCTACATAAGGGTACGAGAACCTCTCGCGGCTCCCTTGTGTTGCCGGCGTCTGACGCGTAGGGTGCGCGGGTGATTTCGGAGTTCACGGCCGCCGGCACCACGCTGCCCGACGGCCACAGCTTTGACACCCGCTCCCCGGGGCGCTGGGTGTTCTCCCATCTTCGGCGCCACCCGCTGCTGGTAGGCGGCGCCGTGCTGTTCTCCATCGGCGCCTGGTCGCTGTTCGGGCTGGGGCCCGTGATGGTGGGCCGGGTGGCGAAAGTGGTGATCGAGGGCCAGGGCGGGGCGGCTCTGTTCGCGGCGGCGCTGTTGGTGCTGTTGGTGCTGTTGGGCGATTCCGTGTTCGCGCTGGCCAACAACCTGTGCGCGGTGACTCTCGGCCACCGGCTGGAGCGCGATGTCCGCGACGAGCTGTACCGCAGTCTGCTCGGCAAGAGCCAGACCTTCCACAATCGCCAGCGGGTCGGCGATCTGGTGGCGCGCGCCACCGACGACACCCGCCATCTCAATCAGATGATCCACCCCGGCCTGCTGTTCACCGCCGACATGGTGCTCGGGTTCGCGGCGCCGCTGGTGTACATCAGCTTGCTCGATCCCGCGCTGCTGGTGGTGCCGATGCTGTACGCGGCGGTGTTCGCGGTGACGGTGCGCGACTACGTCCGGCGCCTCGGCCCGGTGCTGATGAATCAGCGCGTCCAGTACGGCCACGTCACGGCCGCGGCCGAGGAAGCGATCTCCGGCATCGAGGTGGTCAAGGCGGCGGTGCGCGAGACCTGGGAACGCAAGCGGTTCCACGGCGCCGCCGGCATCTTCCGCGACCTGTTCGTACGCCAGGGCAGGATCGAAGCGCTGTACCTGCCGATGCTGCTGTACGGGGCGGCGATCGCACTCGCGCTGCTGCACGGCATCCTGCTGCTGCGCGCCGGCAGGATCGAGCTGAGCCAACTGATCGTGCTGGTGGGCCTGATGAATCTGCTGCGCATCCCCACCTTCATGTCCGCGTTCACCTTCTCCATGGTGCAGAACGGGATCGCGGGCGCGCGCAGGATGCTGCACATCCTCACCGCCACCACGGAGTTGGACCAGAACACCGGCGGGCACCAGGCGCCGGTGCGCGGTGCCATCGCCTTCGAGGGGGTCTCATTCGGCTATCGCGACAACCAGAAGGTGCTGGCCGACATCGACGTGCGCATCGCCGCCGGCGAAACGGTTGCGATCGTCGGCCAGACCGGCTCCGGCAAGACCACCCTGACCCAGTTGGTGAACCGCACCTACGACCCCGGCGCCGGCCGTATCGCCATCGACGGCATCGACCTGCGGGACTGGAACCTGACCAGCCTGCGCTCGCAGGTGGCGAACATAGAGCAGGACGTGTTCCTGTTTTCCCGCACCGTGGCGGAGAACATCGCCTTCGCCCGCCCCGGCGCCAGCCGGGCGGACATTGAAGCCGCGGCTCGCGCCGCCGCCGCCCACGAGTTCATCACCGCGTTCCAGGACGGCTATGACACCACCATCGGTGAACGCGGCGTGACCCTGTCCGGGGGGCAGCGCCAACGTCTGGCCCTGGCGCGCGCCTTCCTCAAGGACCCGCGCGTTCTGATTCTGGACGACTCCACCAGCGCCATCGACAGCGCCACCGAGGATGAGATCCAGCGCGCCCTGCGCAGCGTGCAGCAAGGGCGCACCACCCTGATCATCACCCACCGCCTGTCCCAGATCCGCTGGGCCGACCGCATCCTGGTGCTGGCCGGCGGGCGACTGACGGCCGCCGGCAGCCACGACGAGCTGCTGGCCACGTCGACGGCCTACCGGCGCATCTTCAGCCACTACGACATCGAGCTGCCGCCGCTGCGTGCGCCCGCCACCGCGGTCGTCAACGGCGCTCCACCGGCCGTACCGGCCAACGGGGAGATGCGCTAGTGGGCTTCATCATGGACGGCATCGGCGCCGAGGAGTACGACCGCAGCTACGGCGACCGCGAGCTGTTGGGGCGCATCCTCACCTACTTCCGGGCCGAAGGGCGCCGCATGCTGATCGTGTCGCTGACGGTGGCCGCGGCGTCCGTGCTGACCACGGCGTTACCGGTAGTGATGTCGCGCGCCATCGACCTGGTTTCGACCGCCGGCGGCGCCACCGGCACCATCGCCGCCATCGTGGTGGCGATCGTGCTGCTGAACGCGGGGAGCTGGAGCCTGAACGCGGTGCGCCGGCTGCTCGGCGCCCGCGCCATCGGCAACGTCGTGCTACGCATGCGCAGCGACGCCTTCGACGCGCTGATGCGCCACGATCTATCGTTCTATGACCGGTATCCCACCGGCAGCATCGTGAGCCGGGTCGCCGCCGACACCCAGGCCTTCTCCGAGGTGGTGACGCTCACCATGGAAGTGTTGAGCCAGGTGACCATGGTGCTGCTGATCTTCGCCTACCTGTTCACCGTCGACCCCGTGCTGACGCTGATCGCGCTCGGGCTGGTACCGGTGGTGATCGGGGTGGCGCTCGGGTTTCGCCGCCTGGCGCGGGACGTGGTCACCCAGTCGCGGCGCGCCGTGGCGGAAGTCAGCGCCCACGTGCACGAAACGGTGAGCGGGATCAACATCGCCAAGTCGTTCCGCAAGGAACAGGTCCTGTACGAGCAGTTCACCAAGGTCAACCGGCAGTCGTTCCGGCTGAGCTGGCGCTCAGGAGTGGTGTTTTCGAGCATTTTTCCGGTGCTGTTCACCGTTGCGGGCGTGGGCACCGCGATCCTCGCCTACAGCGGCGGTCTGCGCACAGGGCACGGCGGCCTGACCATCGGCGACTGGTACCTGTTCCTGCAGGGGGTCGGGCTGCTGTGGTTTCCACTCACCTCCATCGCCTCGTTCTGGAGCCAGTTCCAGCTCGGCCTGGCGGCCGGCGAACGCGTGTTCGCGCTGATCGACGCCGATCCCCAGGTTACGCAGACCGGTGCCGAACCGGTGGCGGAGCTGACCGGCGCCATCGAGTTGCGCAACGTCGCCTTCCACTACAAGGAGGGCGAGCAGGTCTTCGACGACTTCTCCCTCGCCGTCCACCCCGGCGAGACGCTGGCACTGGTGGGCCACACCGGTTCCGGCAAGTCGAGCATCACCAAGCTGGTGGCGCGCTTCTACGAGTATCAGGGGGGGCAGATCCTGGTCGACGGACGCGACGTACGCACCCTCGACCTGGCCAGCTTCCGCTCCCACCTCGGGTTCGTGACCCAGGTGCCGTTCCTGTTCAACGGCACCGTGCTGGACAACATCCGCTACGGCAGGAACGACGCGGAGGATGCGGCAGTAACGGCGGCGGCGCAGCGAGTCGGGGCCGGCGACTGGATCGCCACCCTGCCGGACGGACTGGCCACCGAGGTGGCGGAGCGCGGCCGCAACCTGTCACTGGGGCAGCGTCAGCTCGTTGCGCTGGCGCGGGTGCTGCTGCAGGACCCCTCCGTGATCATCCTGGACGAAGCCACTGCCAGCGTCGATCCGTTCACCGAGGCGCTGATTCAGGAGGGCCTGGACGAGCTGCTGCGCGAACGCACCGCCATCGTCATCGCCCACCGGCTGTCGACCATCAAGCAGGCCGACCGCATCGTGGTGCTGCGCGCCGGCCGCATCATCGAAGAAGGCTCTCACGATAGTCTGATCCAGGCCGGCGGCCATTACGCCGAACTGTACAACACCTACTTCCGCCACCAGAGCCTGGAATACGTCCAGGCCGCCGGCGCGATATGAGCCAGACCAGGTGCCCTTCGTACCCCCAACGGCGCTGCTCCTGTTGTGAAGCAGGATTCACTTAAAGCGGCGCTGACTCCATGCCCGTTATCCGTACTGGAGGGCAAGGACGATGCAATCGAACTGAACGACCACCCGGGTCGGTTGCGCCGCTGCGGCGAACACCTGCCGCGTCTGCGGACGAGGAGGCCGCGGTGCACCGAGACGTGCGGACCGAGCTATAATCAGAAGTGGCAGGCACGCCATGGCTGACAACGGGAACCGCACCGACGCCACGCCACAGGAGATCTGGGCCATTCTCCGGGAGCTGTCCGCGAGTCAGCGGGAGACCGATCGGCAGATGCAGGAGACTGACCGGCTGCTCAGCCGGCAAGCGATCGCAGCCGAACGTCGCTCGCAGGATACCGCCCGCCGCCTCCGCTCACTCGAGGAGCTGTTCAACGGTCAGTGGGGGAAGCTCATGGAGACTCTGGTCAAGGGCGATCTGATCGCACTGCTGAACCGCCGCGGCATCGAGGTGCACCACCTTTCCAACAACCTGGAGCGCAACCATCGCGGGCGGCGCTGGGAGATCGACATCCTTGCGGTCAACAGCACCGAAGTGGTGGCGGTGGAAGTCAAGACTACCTTGAAGGTCCGCGATGTCGATCACTTCCTGACGACCCTGCGCAACGTCACCATGCTGCTGCCGGAGTACGCCGCCCACACGGCGTACGCGGCGGTTGCCTACCTCAAGGCGGACGAAGCCGCCGCCACGTACGCGGAACGACGGGGGCTGTTCGTGATCCGGGCGACCGGAAGCAGCGCCAGCATCACCAACCGGGATGACTTCCTGCCGCGCGCGTTCGGCGCCGCCGCCGCGGCCTCCGGCGGTCCGTAGCGTCGGAGCCGCCCAGCAAGAGGATTCGCTTCATGTTTTCATCCGGGTGTCCGCGGGATCGAACAGCGCCAGGCCGGGGGCCGCGGTCACCGGGAAGGTCTCGTTCATGTACAGCACCTGCAGCGTGGTGCCGGGCGCGGCGTGCTCGGGCGGCAGGTAGGCGAACAGCAGGTACTTGCC
>JAKZWC010000283.1:0-4166 GCA_047515735.1 Spirochaetales bacterium
CCAGCGGTCCGTAGTGGGCATCGATCTCCCGGTTCAGAAGAGCGACCTGCTCGCGATCGAGAAAGCCCGGAACCACGACCACGCCGTGTTCGGCGAACTTCCTGCGGCGGGAGTCGGCGGAAGTTGCCACCGACGCCGTGAGCATGTCACCCATGGATCGGACCCTGCCACACAGACCCGCGGAGTGGAAGGAAGCGTAGCCGAAACCCGAACCCGGCCATGCTGCTACCCGAAGAACCCGTTGCTACCGCGGTCGGGTACGCGGGGGTGGCGGATCAGGAAGCGGGCGATCTCTTCCAGCAGTTCCTGCCGGCGGTCGCGATAGGCGAGATCGTCGTAGCGGTTGACCATCTCGCCGGGGTCGTCAGCCAGGTCGTAGAGCTCGCACGTGTCGTCGGCGTAGAAGTTGAGCTTGAGATCCTGGCTGCGCGCCATCTGACCTTCCAGCAGCATGGCGTGCACCACGTGGCGGTGCTCGGCCTCCGGATCGGCCACGACCGGCGCCAGGCTGCGGCCCACCGGTGCCTGCATGCCCTCGGGATGGGGTACGCCCAGGATGTCGCAGATGGTCGGCAACAGGTCCACCATCTCCGCCATCTGCGAGCGCTCTGCTCCGGCATGTGCACCGCCCGGCAGGCGGATTACCAGCGGCACCCGGATCGACGCTTCGTAGAGATTGCCCATCTTGCCGGCCATGCCGTGCTCGCTGAGCTGATCGCCGTGATCGGAAACCAGCACCACCAAAGTGTCGTCGAGCGTCGCGGTGGCCCGCAGCGTGGCCAGGATGCGGCCCACGCAGTCGTCGAACAGCGTGATCAGCGCCAGGTAGCTGGCGATCACTTCGCGCCGGGTCGCGTCGGAATAGGCGTTCCAGCTCCGGCGCGGGACCGCCTGGATCGATGGCCGCGCCGCGTTGTCCCGTGCGGTAGGCTGTGGCGACAGCGCGATCTCGTCGGCCGAGTAGAGGCCCGCGTACTCGCGCGGCGGGTACAGGGGCGGGTGCGGCGCGTAGATGCCCACGAACGCCGCGAACGGCCCGCCGCCGGCGCGCCCCCGCAGGTAGCCGTCGAACTGCCGGCAGGCCACGAAGTCGCAGTACTCGTCAGCGGCCCCTTCGAACACGCCGGTGATCAGATCGGGATCCTCGATGTAGCCGTGGTTCTCGAACCCCATGGTGGCCACCTTGTCGTAGGTGACCGAGCGAAAGCCGTGATTGGTGTTGTGGGTCTTGCCGAACGACACGCAGTCGAAGCCGTGCGCGGTCAGATGGTGGCCGAGATCGCGCTCGCCGGCCGGCAGGCGGTGAGTGTTGCGCAGCACGCCGATCTGGTGAGGATAGCGGCCGGTGATCACGGAGGAGCGCGACGGCACGCACACCGGGTAGTTGGCGAAGCAGTTGTGAAACGAAACCGCCTCGCCGCGCAGGGAGTCGATGTTCGGCGTGCGCACGGAGGGGTACTTCTCGTGAAACACCACGTCCTTGCGCGCCTCGTCGGACATGATGAACACCAAGTTGGGCATGATGGCGACCTTCCGCGCCGCATCATACCACCCGGAGCCGGCCCGCGTTCGGGGCGTCGTGGCGATGGCTTGCATGATGGCAAATCATAATGGTATTTGTGGTGGTATGAGATCTACCATTGACCGTGCCGGCCGTATCGTTGTGCCCAAGGCGATTCGCGAAGCAGCCAATCTGCGCCCGGGCACCGAGGTCCAGTTTCGCGTGCAGGGCGGCCACGTGGAAATCGAACCGGTCCCGCTGGCGGTCACCCTGCAGCGCCGCGGCTCGCTGGTGGTCGCGGTGCCGCAGGCGGATCAGCCGGTCATGCGCGCGAAAGACGTAGACATGACCATTGCGGAACTTCGCAACGGACCGATGGAGCAGGAATCAGAGGGGTGACTCGCTATCTTTGCGATACGAGCGCCCTGATCGCGGCGGTGAGTTCGTGGCATGAACATCACGATCGAACAAGTGTCGAGATTGAGCGCCGCAAACGCAGCAACGAGCAGCTGGTCCTGGCCGCTCACTCTTTGGCGGAGACCTATGCGGTCCTTACGCGACTGCCCGCGCCGCATCGGCTCCGGTCCGTTGATGCCATCGCCCTGATCGAGAGGAACTGGAAGGACACGCCGATCATGCACCTGACGGGACTCGAGATGTGGAATGCACTGCATGAAGCACAGCGGCGCACCATGATCGGCGGGCAGATGTACGACGTGCTTATCGCGGTAGCCGCACTGAAAGCCGAGGCATCGACGATCATTACCTGGAACGTGCGCCACTACGAAGCGTTTGCACCGAGCATCGCCGTGCAGGCGCCGCCATAGGCGGTGGGCGTCATGGTGTGGCCGTGTCGGTGCGCATCATGGCCACAAGCTGCCTAGCGGCCAGCCGGTAGCGCACGCCGCCGCCCTCGTCCCGCGCAACCGGAACGCCGTCCGCGACATGGGTCGGTCACGTGCGGCGCTGTGAGGGAACGCGTTTCCCGTCGCACGCGGGGTGTTGGCTCAGGCGGGGTTTACCGCAGGAGTAAGAATACCTACACTGCCAGTATGAGCGACAGAACTCACCGGACTACCGTTTCGGAGAAGGGCCAGATCACGATTCCCAAGGCACTCAGAGAATCGCTTGGCATCCGCCCCGGGACCGTGCTCGAGGTCACGGCGGTGCGCGGAGAACTGATCGCACAGAAACGCGAAGCCGAGGATCCGTTGCTCAAGTGGCGCGGCCGCGGTCGGTTACCGCGTGGCGAGACGGTAGACGCCTACTTGGCGCGCATTCGCACGTAAGTGACTACCGCAGTGGATACCTCGGTGGTGCTCGACGTCATCACGGATGATCCGTTGCACGCCAATGCTTCCGTCGAGGCCCTGCGGCGTGCCCGTCGGGAAGGACGCCTGATCGCGTGTGAATGCGTAGTCGCGGAAACCAGACCCGCGCTGCAGTCGAACAGGGAACTGACTGAGATGCTGCACGATCTCGGCATCGAGTTTGTGCCCGGCAGCGAGGCAGCCGCGGCGTTGGCCGGCCAGCACTTTGCGCGCTATCTCGAACGCGGAGGAACCGCGGGGCGGGTCGTGCCGGACTTTCTCATTGGCGCGCACGCTCAGATCCACGCCGACCGGCTGCTGGCTCGCGATCGCGGTTATCTGCGTGACTACTTCAACGAACTGACGATTATGGAGCCTGGTCAGTCACCGCCGCCGGTGCCGGATTCTCGGGGATGACCTGCGCCCGCGGCGGGCAATTCGGCGCGCCAGGGTCGGTCGGCGCGGAGTTGGGACTACTTGTGAGAGGGGGTTGCGGTGCATCGTGAGTGGGATGCGGAGATTCTGATCGTGGGGGCCAGTTTCGGCGGAGTGTCGGCGGCGCTGGCCGCGGTGCGCGCCGGGCGCCGGGTGGTGCTCACCGAGGAGACTGGCTGGATCGGCGGACAGGCCACCGCCCAGGGCGTGCCGCTGGACGAGCATCCATGGATCGAGCGCTACGGCTCGAGCGAGAGCTGCCGGCAGTTTCGGCGCTCGGTGCGCGAATACTATCGCCGCAACTATCCGCTCACCGAGCAGTCGCGCGCCGAGCGGGCGTTCAACCCCGGCGCCGGCTGGGTGTCGGCGCTGTGTTACGAGCCCAAGGTGGGCCGCGCGGTGCTGGAGGAGCTGCTGGCTCCCTACCTGTCGGCCGGGCGCATCCTGCTGGTGCTGCACCATCGGCCCGTGGCCGTGCAGGCGGACGTCGATCTGATCCGGGCCGTCACGCTGCAGTCCACCCGCGGCGGCGACCTGCTGACCGTCGCCGCCGACTACGTCCTGGACGCCACCGATCTGGGAGATCTCCTGGAGCTGGGCAGCGTCGAGCACGTGATCGGCGCCGAGGCGCGCGAAGAGACGGGTGAGCCCAACGCTCTGGAGCACGCCGATCCCCTCCGGCAGCAGGGCTTCACGCACCTGGTTGCGGTCGACTACCGCCCTGGCGAAGACCACACCATCGAGCGCCCGCCCGACTACGCCCGTTACCGCGACGGCTTCGCCTCCCTGGTGGGCGTGTCGGACGACCCCGCGCTGAAGCAGCGGCGCCTGTTCGCCGCAACCATGGATGATCCGACACCGTCGGCAAGGTCACTCGGCAACGCCGAAGACCATGAAGCATGCGGCACGGGTATCGTTCG
>JAKZWC010000284.1:0-17013 GCA_047515735.1 Spirochaetales bacterium
CCAGCGCCAGCGGGCCGCCGCGCGCCGCTTCCGGCGAGCAGTGCAGCACCACGGTGCCGCCGGCGGTGCCGCTCATGCGGGCGTCCGAAACCCGCACCATGTCGCGCACCCCGGCCACCGCCAGCTTGCGCGGAATGGGCAGCGAACCGGTCTCCGGCATGCCGGCGGCGGCAGGTCCGCTGTTGCGTAGCACCAGCACGTGGCCGGGAGTGACCGGCAGTGCCGGGTCATCGATGCGCGCCGCCAGATCGGCGGGCGAGTCGAACACCAGCGCCGGACCGCGGTGCTGCAGCAGGGCGGGCGTGGCGGCGGAGCGTTTGAGGATCGCGCCGTCCGGCGCCAGCGAGCCGCGCAGCACCGCGAGCGCTCCGAGGCCGCCGATGGGCGCCTCGAGGGTGCCGATCACCGGCCCGGCAGGAGTGTTTGCGCCGCGGCGGCCACGGGCGCTACCGCCCGCGGGGTCTCCCGGCTGGGCGCGAGCCGCGGCGGCGGCGAGTTGCTCCCCCAGGGTCAGCCCGCTGACACAGCGCGCCTCGAGCTGCAGCAGCGGGCACAACTCGGCCAGCACCGCCGGCATCCCGCCGGCCTGGTCCAGATCCTCCAGCCACAGACTGCCGCTGGGTTTGCAGTCGACCAGCAGCGGGACGCGCGCCGCGGCCGCCTCGAAGGCGTCCAGGGAGAGCGGGACACCGGCCCGGCGGGCGATGGCCAGCAGGTGGATCACGGCGTTGGTGGAGCCGCCGATGGCCAGCAGCGCGGTCACGGCGTTGGCGAACGCCGCCGGAGTGAGCACGGCGCGCGGCCGCAGCGGCGCCTGCGCCAGCGCGGCCGCGCGCCGGCCGGTCGCCACCGCGTGGCGCAGGCGCGCCCCGGAGCCGGAGGGGGCGGTAGCGCCGCCCGGCAGCATCAGCCCCAGCGCCTCGGTGAGGCAGGCCATGGTGGACGCCGTTCCCATCACCATGCAGGTGCCGCCGGTAGGGCACAGCTCCTGCTGCACCTGCTCCAGCTCGGCCTGATTCAGCTCGCCGGCGCGGAACTGCTGCCAGTGGGCGCGGCAGTCGGTGCAGGCGCCCAGCCGCGTGCCGCGCCAGGAGCCGGTCCGCATCGGCCCGGTGACCAGGGCCACGGCCGGAACGTCGGCGGAGGCGGCCGCCATCAACTGCGCCGGCACCGTCTTGTCGCAGCCCCCCACCAGCACCGCCGCGTCCATCGGGTAGGCGGTCAGCGCCTCCTCGGTCTCCATCGCGAGCAGGTTGCGGTAGAGCATGGAGGTGGGCGTGATCAGGATCTCTCCCAGGGACAGCGTCGGCAGGGTGAGCGGCAGCGCGCCGCCCTGCAGCACGCCGCGCCGCACCGCTTCCACCAGCGCCGGCATGTCGCGGTGGCAGGTGGTGTAGTCGGAGCTGGTATCGACGACGGCCACCACCGGGCGCCCCAGGTCGGACCGGTCGTAGCCGGCCGAGGCCAGGAACGCCCGCCGCAGGAAGGAGCTGAAGCCGGCGTCCCCGTAGGAGGTCAGGCGTCCATCGACGCCCCGTGCGGCAGCGCTCACCGCACCGGCCGCCTAGCGGGCCCGGACGCCGGCTCGCTCCAGGTCCTGATGGCCGGCGCGCAGATCATCGAGGTACTGGGTCAACTCCTGCGACTTGTCCCGCAGCGACGAGAGGGCGGGTGAGTCGCCCGCCGGAGCGGTGCGCAAGCGCGGAATGTCGAGGCAGAGCTGCTGCAGCGCGAGCACGGCGGACTTGGCGCGCAGATCGATCATCTCCACGCGTTCCTGCAGGTCCTGGAGTGTCTTGAGCTGTTCTTCGTACTGTTGCATCGCGGTCTGATACTCGCGCCGCAGGTCGGGAGAGCTCGCGTCCTCCAGCTTGCCGCGCAGAGCGGCCAGCTCCTGGGTCACCTCCGCCGCGGACACCCGCGCCGCGGCGCGTTCCAGGTTGCTGCGCGCCTGCAGCAGGGCGCCGATGTGCTCGGTGTAGGCGTCCAGTTCCGGCTGCAGCTCCGAGCGCCAGCGCTCCGCCTCCTCGCCCCCTTCCCGGAGCTCGCCGAGGATCGTTTCGCGCAGCTCCGCCGCCTCCGCCAGCAGCGGCGCGTGTCGCGTCAGCGGCTCCGCGGCACCCGCCTCGGAGCCGGCGTGGTGGGCCGTTGCTTCCTCCAACTCACGGCGCAGGCGCTTGCGCCGTGAGCGCGCCACGGCGTAGTGAATGGCCAGAGGAGTGCCGAATGCCCAGAAGATCGGGATGATCGACCATGGGCCGCCCCCTGGAGCGAGGAAGATGTTGATCCCGACCAGGAATGCCGACAGACCGGCGGCCGTGCTCAGGTGATGACGCAGGCGGCGGCGAATGGAGAACAGCTTGCGGATCCGCGCCAACGTGCTCTTGGTGAGCGGCGGCAGGGCCTCGGCGTCGCGCGCTTCCCGCGCCCGCATGCGCGCCGCGGTGAAGTGGTGTAGCAGCCCGATCCCCCAGGCGCCGAGCGGAAACAGGAACCACAGAAAGCCGGGCGAGGTGAGGAGGTTGATCAACAGCAGCAGCGAGTTGACCGCGGCATACGTGACGCCGTGGACCGTGAGCCTGGACTTGGCGCTCTCGGCACGCTCCCGGGTGCGCTGCACGAAGCGCGCCAGCCGCTCGCGCAGGGAGCCGCTCGGCGCAGGACCGTCGCCCGCTGATGGTTCCGCCGCCATGGAGTTCGCCATCATGGTAGCAGCATGCGGCACGCTGTACCAACCGGGGGATGTGCTTTGTCGATGTCTTGCCGCCGACCCCGGGGGGAGTGCACCTTTGGGTGGGCGAGCAACGCTGGCGCCGCTCATCGGTGCCTCCGGCAGGTGCCGTCGATCGTGACCGAGCGCCGCGCAGGGATGTCGACTTGAATTCGTGAACCGTTCGCGGCGCGAGAGGAAGCAGTGAGCAGGCAACCGTCATCGAGCGTACTGGGAGTTCCGTCCCGATGATGGCGTGGGGAGTGTTCATCGCGTTCGCCCACGCCGTGTGCTGGAGCGTCAGCAGCATCCTGTTGCGCCATCTTTCGCTACGGTTGGATCCGTTCGTGCTCAACGGGCTGCGCGCGCTGCTGGGGGCGGCGGTGATCGTGGCCTGGTTCCTGGTTTCCGGCGCACCCGGCGCGGATGGCTTCACCCCCACGCGGCTTCTGCTGCTCGTGGCCGGCATCGTCCTCGGGGGACTGATCGGAGACACCTGCAGCGTGGTGGCGCTGCGCTTGGTGGGGGTAGCGCGCACCGTCCCGGTGACCTGCAGTTTCCCCATCTTCACCATACTGTTCGCGTTTCTGTTGTGGGGAGAGGCGCCGCCGCCGTCGGCGATCCTCGGCGGCCTCCTGGTGGTGGCGGCCGGCGCGCTGATGTCGCTGCCGGAGCGGCGCCCGCGGACGCTGCGGCCGCCGCCCGGCGCGGCGAAGCGGGTCCCCGACATCACGCGGCGACAACGCACGGTGGGATTGCTGCTGGCTAGTGTCACGGCGACCGTGTGGGGTCTGGAGGTGATCCTCACCGCCACCGCCGCCGAGGGCATGACCACCCTGGCCGTGAATGCCGTGCGCGTGCCGATTGCCGCATTGCTGTCGCTCAGCGTGGCGTTGCGGCGGCCGGGCGCGCTCGACGTGGCCGAACGAGTGCTGCGCAACCGCCGCACGCTGTGGTATCTGATCCTGGGCGGCCTGCTGGGCTGGGTGGTGGTGGGAACGCTTTACGTGGAGTCGATCAAGCTGGTGGGCCCTACCTTCACCGCCATCATCGGCGCCACCGCACCGCTGTACGCCGCGCCGTTGAGCGCGCTGCTGCTGCGCGAACCGCCGAGCCCGCTCACCGTGGTCGGAACCCTCCTGGCGGTGGCCGGTGTAATCCTTGTGCTTGTCGCCTGAGCGACTGCCCCGAGCGATTGCACCTGCTGTCAGGCAGCGTCGCGGACTATCAGATCCGAGCTCCCGCTGGGGGCACGATGCCGTTACCCGTCCCGGGCGAGCTGGCGGTAACCGGCCTGCAGGTCGTCGACATAGGCGCTCAGCTCACGCGCGCGGTCGCGTAACGAGGTGCGCGGGAGCGGCTCGCCGGTACTCTTCAGGCGCGAGACATCGAGGGATATCTGTTGCAGTGCCGAGACGGCGGACTTCGCCTGCAAGTCGATCAGCTCGTTGCGTTCCTCCAGGTCCCGCAGCGAGTGCAGTTGCCGCTGGCACTGATCGATGGCCTGCTGGTATTGGCGCTTGAGGGCTTCCGATGGGGCATCACCAAGCTTGCGACACAGCTTGCGAAGCTCGACCTCGATTTTCCAGGAAGCCAATGCCTCCGCACCTGCACGGTCCAGGTCGACGCGCAGATTGAGGAGCCGGTGCAGGTGATACAGGTAATCGTCGATCTCTGGCGCCAGCTCCCGGTGCCAGCGTGCGCCCACTTCGCCCTGCTGCTGCAGGTCGTCGAGGATCCGATCGCATAGCTGGACTACTCGCTCGGGTACCTCCGCAGCGGTGTTCCCGGTGCCAGGCTGCGCGACGCCGAGGGCGATCCCCGCCTCCCGCAGGCGGGTGCGGATCTGCCGTTGCCGCCGCCGCGCCACCGCGTAGTGCAAGGCCAGTACGCCGCCCGTGGCACCGACCGCCGGCACCAGCCACCAGGCACCGGGATCAAAGAGGAGGGCGGCTGTGCCCACCAACGCCACGGCGACGGTGCCAATGGCAACATGGCGTCGCAGTCCTCGGCGGCTGGCAAACAGGCTGCGTACCTCCGCCAGCGTCTGGTCGTCGAGCGGCGGGAGCGTGCCAAGCTCTTGCGCGTCGCGCCGCCGGGCGCGCATGCCGAGGTAGTAGTGGAGCAGGCTCAGGCTTCCGCCGCTGAGCGGGATCAGGGACCAGAGAAGGTCGGGGGAGACCAAGGCGTTGATCGGCATGAGCACGCCCAATGGGATGATGAACGCTGGACTGTACGTGAAGAACCGCGAATCCGCCTTCTCGGCACGCTCCCGTGTGGTGCGCTGGAGAGCACGAGTGAGACGGACGCGCGGCGTCCCCTGGCGCAGCGGGGCCGCTGCCATGGTTGTCAGGAAGATTCCGTACTTAGCGTGGCGGTGGCGAATACTACGTGGAACGGCTTGCAGTAGATCACCACGCTGGCGTAACTCGCCACCTCCGTGCCCTCCGGTATCTCGTAGTTCTGGTCGCCCACGTTGCCCTTCAGCGATCCCAGGTCGATGTATTCGCCGAGGTCGTGGCGATTCGTGGGTAGGGGCTCGGTGGCCAGCAGGACGTGCAGGTCGGGGCCGTTGGTGGCCGTGAACTCCTCGAAGCGCAGCACCGGACCGATGCCGGGGATGTCGTACAGCTTGGCCTTGCCGCTGCCCTTGTGGAACCGGTCGGCATCCCGAAACTCGCCGCTGGCCAGCAGTTGCGGCGCGCCGGGCATCGCCTCGACCATCTCCTTGTCCGGCATCGCCGCCGCGAACCGCTCCACATCCTTGCGGATGCGCTCGCGTACTCCTTCCGGCATCTCGTCCATCTCGTCAGAGGAGGGCAGGGCGTCCATGATCGTGCGTTCCATGGCGTCCATCTCCGCCGCCGTCATTTCCTTCATCTCCGCCGCGCTCGGAATCTGGATCGGGAACGCCTCGCTGACCATCCGATTGATGAACAGCGGCGAGGCAAGATACCAGCCGACGACTACCACCACCGCGGCGCCCGCCGCGATCGCTCCAATGAGCAGTACGCGCCTATTCATGATTTAGATTGTACTGCTTTCAAGGCGGCCGCGCGCACACGGTGGTGGCGGCTAGGTGCGCGGGCGTGGACCGTAGCGCTCGGGAGTGTCCTTGTCGAGCCGATAGACCGAACACCCGCCGGACAGAAACGGCACCGCCATGCTCCACAGCTCGCCCGCGCCGCCGTGGATCGGCGCGCTGCTGTACTGCGTCAGATAGACGCGGCGCATGCCGGCGCTGGTATTGGGGCCGCTGCGGTGCAGGTTGTAGCTGCTGAACGCCGCGACGCTGCCCGCCGGGGCGATCACCGGCTCGCCCGGATCGTCGCCGTCGTAGCCGACGAGGTCGTTGCTGCCCTCCTCGCGGCCGTGGTCGTAGATGGTGTCGCGGGTGCCGCCGCGGGAATGGGGCAGCACGTAGGCGGTGCCGTTGGCCTCGTCCACGTCGTCCAGGGCGCACCAGCAGGTCAGGTAGGGCGGGTGCACGGCGCTCGGGTCGCGGGTTGTGACGTAGCCGGAGTCCTGATGCCAGGCGAATTTCATGCCCTGCTCCGGGCCCTTGACGACCCACTGCTCGTTGAACAGGAACACCTCGTCGCCGAGCAGGCGGCGGGTCACCTCGGTCATCAGCTCGCCGAACAGAAAGCTGCGCATGCGCCTGCTGGCGCGATAGCGGTTGGAGATGAAGTAGCGGCTGCCGCGGTGGGTGATGCCGATGGAGGTGATGCCCTGCTCATCCATAACCGCGTCGATGTACCCCAGAAAGTAAGAGCACTCCTCGCGCAGCATGGTCACCGTCTCGGTATCGATCACGCTTTCGAGTATGCACAGCCCCTCTTCCCGAAACTGCTCGCGCTGGGTGTCGCTTACCACCGAAGTGCCGTTCTTCATCAGCCGTAGCTCCCTGCTCAGTCGTAGGTCCGGATGCCGGTGCGGTGCGCGGCGACCCAGTCCCAGTTGATCTGCGCGCCGAGACCGGGCGCCTGCCCCACCGGCACGTGGCCGCGCTCGTCGATGGCGTCCAGCGTGTCGCGATGGTCCAGGTACAGGTCGATGGCGTGCGATGGCGGCGCCTTGGGCCCCAACAGTCCCATCTCGTAGTAGTTGGTGTTGCGGATCGCGGCCATGCATTGGCGCGCGGCCGGGCTCGGGCCGTGGAACTCTATGTCGATGCCGAGCGCCTCGGCCGCGTGGGCCAGTTTCATCACCCCGGTAATGCCGTCATAGCCGATGTCGCCGCGCACGTAGTCGGTGGCATCGGCGATCACGAAGTCGATGTGCGGCTCCAGCGAGCGCACGTGCTCGGTCTGCAGCAGCGGCGTCCTGATCAACTGGCGCAGCTTGCGGTGGGCGAACTGGGAGATGCCGCCGTCCCGGAACGGGTCCTCGTACCAGAAGAACTGCGCCGCGTCGCAGGCGCGCCCTACCTTGACGGCGTCGCCGAAGGTGCGCAGCTCGCAGGCGGGATCGAGCATCAGGTCCATGCCGTCGCCGACCGCCTCGCGCACCGCCAGCACGTTGGCCACCTCGCGCGCCACCGGCGCCTTGCTCCAGCCGTGGATCTTGAACGCCGGGTAGCCCATCTCCCGGCACTGGACGGCGAAGTCGGCGTACGCCTCGGGGCTGTCCAGGCCGCCCGCCTCGTCGCCGTGGTAGGTGCTGGCGTAGCAGGGCACCGACTCCTTGTGACCGCCGAGCAGGCGATGGATCGGCACGTCGAACAGCTTGCCGGCGATGTCCCACAGCGCGGTGTCGATCGGCGCCACGCCGATGCGCGCGCTCTGCCGCAGGGCACGCTTGATGTCGTCGTAGATCTTCTCCCGGTGCAGGACGCTCTTGCCCTTGAGGTAGTGCCAGAACTGCGGGATGGTGGACAGCTCCGAGGCGCGTCCCGCCAGGCATTCGCCCACCGGTCCGGTGTCGGTGAACAGGCGCAGAACCTGGCCGCCGGCCTGCAGCCGCCCGCCCGGCTCGTACACCATGTTGAAGCCGTCCTCGTCGTGCGCCATGTCCGGGATCTCGTGGCGGAACTCGTGAATCTCGAGCTTGGTAACCCTGGGATCAGTCATTGCGGTAGCGCTCTGCGCGCCACCTTGGGCGGTGCCAGGTTGGTTGTCAACCGGTATGCGCATGAACATGCGGTGCCGCGGCTGCGGAGTGAAGCCGCTCCGGGTTTGAGGCGAAGGTCCGTGGTAGGGTGGTGGCCGTGAGGGATGTGGAGTGAATCTGGCTCGGGGACTGGAGCGGCGGGCGGCGGCAGGGCGGCCGGTGCGGGTGGGGGTGATCGGCGCCGGTAAGTTCGGCTCGATGTTCCTGGCGCAGGCGCGGCGCACGCCCGGCCTGCACGTGGTGGCGATCGCCGACCGCGACGTTGCCAAGGTACGTACGCTGTTGGCGGCGGCCGGCTGGGAGGCGGAGCAGTTCGCGGCGTCCTCGCCGGCGGCGGCGCGGGACAGCGGGCGGACCCACCTGGGGGATGACGGCGAGCGGGTGATCGCTACCGACGGCATCGAGGTGGTGGTGGAGGCGACCGGCGACCCGCGCACCGGGTTGCGCCACGCCGTGGCGGCGATCGACGCGGGCCGCCACGTGGTGATGGTCACGGTGGAGGCCGACGTCATCGCCGGGCCGCTGCTGGCCGAGCGCGCCGCCGCTGCCGGGGTGGTGTACAGCCTGGCCTACGGCGATCAGCCGGCGCTGATCTGCGAGCAGGTGGACTGGGCGCGCACCGCCGGCTTTCGCGTGACCGCCGCCGGCAAAGGAACCCGGTACCATCCGTCGTTCCATCAGTCAACTCCCGACACGGTATGGAATAATTTCGGTCTTGATCCGGTTGTAGCCACGCGTGGCCACATGGATCCCAAGATGTTCAACAGCTTCATCGACGGCAGCAAGTCGGCCATCGAGATGACCGCCGTGTGCAACGCCACGGGACTGGTGCCGCAGGCCGGCGGCCTGAGCTTCCCGCCGGTGGCGCGGCATGAGCTGGCCCACCACTTGCGGCCGCGCGCGGCAGGGGGCGTACTGGCGCTGGAGGCGGGCGCCACCGGGGTTACCGAGGTGGTCTCCAGCCTGCACCGCGACGGCAGCCCGGTGGCGCACGACCTGCGCATGGGCACCTACGTGGTGGTGGAGGCGGGCCAGGAGTACGTCGCGCAGTGCATCCGCGAGTACGGCTTCCAGGCCGACGCGTCCGGCTCCTACCTGGCGCTGTACCGGCCGGATCACCTGATCGGCCTGGAACTCGGCGTGTCGATTGCCTCGGTCGCCGTGCGCGGCGAGCCGACCGGCGCGGCGACCGGCTTCCGCTCCGACGTCGTGGCCGTGGCCAAGCGCGACCTGGCGGCAGGCGAGGAGCTGGACGGCGAGGGCGGCTACACCGTGTGGGGAAAACAGCTTCCGGCCGCCCGTTCCCTGGAGTTGGGCGCGCTGCCCCTGGGGCTGGCGCAGCGCGTCATCCTGCGTCGCGGACGGGCCGTGGGAGAGGTGCTGCGTTGGGATGACGTGGCCATCGACGCGGGCGACCCGGCGGTGCTCCTGCGCCGTGCCATGGAACGGCGCTTCGCTGCGGGGGATTAACCCGCAGCTACCGCGGCCGGGGTGCCGGCGAGCTCGGCAAACTCGCGCGACTCCAGTACTTCCTTTTCCAGCAGGCGGGCGGCGACCGCCTTGAGTTCCGCGTCATGGTCGCGCAGCAGTTCAACCACCCGCTGGTAGCGTTCGCGGATGATGCGTGCGGTCTCCTCGTCGATGTACTGCTGGGTCGCCTCGGAGTACTCGCGGTGTACCGCATAGCCGTTCTGCCCCAGGAGCGGGCTCTCCTGACGGTAGGGCAGGTGCACGTTGGCGAACTTCTCGCTCATGCCGTAGTCGGTCACCATGCGCTTGGCCATGTCGGTGGAACGGTCCAGGTCGTTGGCGGCGCCGGTGGAGATCTCCCCGAACACCACTTCCTCCGCGCCGCGTCCGCCAAGCAGCACGTCGATACGTCCCAGGATATCCGTTTCGGTGAGCAGGAAGCGCTCCTCGGCCGGAGTCTGCATGGTGTAGCCGAGAGCTCCCAGTCCGCGCGGCACGATGGAAATCTTCCGTACCGGGTCGGATCCCGGCGTGTGGTGCGCCACCAGGGCGTGGCCCGCCTCGTGGTAGGCGACGATCTCCTTCTCCCTGGGGCGGAGCACCCGGCTGCGTTTCTCCAGCCCGGCCACGACCTTGTCGATCGCATCGCTGAAGTCGCGCTGCGACACCAGCTTGCGGCGCGCGCGCACCGCCAGAAGGGCAGCCTCGTTAACGATGTTGGCCAGGTCGGCGCCGGCGAATCCGGGCGTAGCGCGGGCCACGTCGTGCAGATCCACTTCCGGCTCCAGCTTCACTTCGGCGCTGTGGATCTTGAGAATGGCCTCGCGGCCGACCAGGTCCGGCTTGTCCACGAGCACCTGGCGGTCGAAGCGGCCGGGGCGCAGCAGCGCCGCGTCCAGCACCTCGGGCCGATTGGTGGCGCCGAGGATGATCACGCCGGAGCGGGCATCGAAGCCGTCCATTTCCGCCAGCAGTTGATTGAGGGTCTGCTCACGCTCGTCGTTGCCTCCGGTGATGGCGACGCCGCGGCTCTTGCCGATGGCGTCCAGCTCGTCGATGAAGATGATGCAGGGCGACTTCTCGCGCGCCTGCTTGAACAGATCGCGCACCCGCGCCGCACCGACGCCCACGAACATCTCCACGAACTCGGCGCCGTTGAGGCGGAAGAAGGTCACCTCGGCCTCGCCGGCCACCGCGCGGGCGAGCAGCGTCTTGCCGGTGCCGGGCGCCCCTACCAGCAGCACTCCCTTGGGGATCTTGCCGCCGATTTCGACGTAGCGGTCCGGGCTCTTGAGGAAGTCGACCACCTCCTCCAGCTCCGCCTTGGCTTCGTCGGCGCCGGCAACGTCGGCAAAGCGGACCCCGGTTTCGCCTTCGGCGACCACCCGGGCGCGCGACTTGCCGAACGCCATCACGTTGGAGCCCATGGAGCCGAGCCGTTTGAACATGAAGCGCCACACCAGGAACATCAGCCCGAGGGGAATGACCCACTGCAGGATCAGTCCGAGCAGCGGCCGGTTGCCCTGCGGTTCGGCGAAGTACTGGACGTTGTTCTCATCGAGCAGCGTCACGAACCCCGGATCGTCCACGCGTACGGTACGCCACTCGCGGACGGCCCCCGGCGTCGCGGTCGCCGACTCCCGCAGCCGTTGCAGCTCGCCCTCGGTGACGCTGAGGCCCACGTAGTAGGCCTCGGTGATGCGTACCCGTCTGATCTGGCCGTCGCTGACCAGGCTCTTGAACGTGCTGTAGTCCACCGTGGTCGCCATTTGCCGGCCGCTGAAGAGGGAGTTGAGCAGCAACAGGGCGATAACCCCGAGCACGACATACCACACCGAAAAGCGGAACTGGCCGCGGCTGGGCGGCCGGATCAGCGGTGGCTGTTCCCCGCCGTCGGACTTCGGCGGCTGCCAGAACTGCCACTTGCCGTAAGGGCGCCGCGGGGGGTGACGGTTGTCATCGGCGTCGGGCATCGTAGCTGCCTCCATTGCCAATGTGGTGGCGCCAATGTTGCGCCGTCCACCGGCCGGCGTGGGCGGCCGCGGCGGAGCCCGGCGACCTTGCCGGCAGGCGATTCGTTACGGCTGTTCGACCGTGAGCAGGTAGAGGTCGGCGACGTTGGTGTTGGTGGGACCCGGCTGAAACAGAGCCGAGCAGTCCTTGCAGAAGTGGTAGGAATCGTTTTCGGCCAGCGCGGCGCGGGGATCGAAGGTGGCCGCGGCGGCCAGTGCGGCGCCGTCGGCGAAGGCCCCGGCGGCGTCGGTGGGGCCGTCGTTGCCGTCGGTGCCCGCGGCCAGCAGGGTGGCTCCGAGCGGCGGGTCGGAGTCTTCCGCCATCTCGGCCAGAAAGGCCAGTGCCATCTCCTGGCAGCGACCGCCGCGGCCGCTGCCGGTGACCGTCACCGTGGTTTCGCCGCCGGCCACCACGCAGGCGGGCAGGCGCAGTGCCAGGCGTCCGCTGCGCAGGTCGCGCGCCAGCGCGTAGAACACCTTGGCGATCTCGCGCGCCTCTCCGGTGAGCTGGGTGGCCAGCACCAGGGTGTCGTAGCCGGCGCCGCGAGCGGCGTCCGCCGCGGCCGCCACCGCGGCCCGGCCGGAGCCGAGCAGCACGTTGCGGGCGCGCGCGAACGCCGGATGGTCGGGTGCGGGGGTGTCCTCGAGCGCGCCGGCGATGCCCGCCTCGAGTACGCCGCGCACCGCGGCAGGAACCGCCTGCCACAGCGCGTAGCGGCGCAGATTCGCAGCGGCGTCGGCGAACGACGTGAGGTCCGGCGCGGTGATGCCGGAGGCGATGGTATCGAGCCGGTCGCCGACTACGTCCGACAGAATCAGGTTGAGCGAGTGGGCCGGGTACATCAGCGCCGCCATGCGCCCGCCCTTGAGCGCCGACAGGTGCTTGCGCACGCAGTTCAACTCGCCGATGGTGGCTCCGGCGGCCAGCAACAGGCGCGTGGTTTCCTGCTTGTCGGCCAGGCTGACTCCTTCGGCGGGGGCGGCCAGCAGCGCCGAGCCGCCGCCCGACACCACGCTGATCAGCAATGTGTCCGCTGTCGCGCGGCGGCACTCAGCGGCCAGCGCCCGGCCCGCGGCCGCGCTGTCCGCGTCCGGCACGGGGTGCCCGGCCTCCAGCAGGCGGATGCGGCGCAGCCCGCCGCCGCTGCTCACGTGGCCGCGCTTGGTCACCGCGACGCCGCCGGCGAGCCGCTCTCCGAGCAGCGCCTCCACCGCGCGCGCCATGGGAGCCGCGGCCTTGCCCACCCCCAGCAATCGCAGCTCGCGAAACTGCGCCAGGTCGATGCGCAGGGGACCGTCGTCGGCGTTCACCACCAGGGTGTCGCCCTGCAGACCGAGGCGCGCGGCGATCATCCGCTCCGGGTCTACGCGCCGTACGCCGGCGGCGTAGCAGGCTTCCAGCACCCGGCGCCGCCTGGCTGTAGCCACCGCCGGCGGTGTCACGGCAGGCCTCCCTGGGCGATCACGTCGCGGTACCAGAGGGCACTGCGCTTCGGGGTGCGCCGCTGCGAGCGGAAGTCCACCCGCACCAGGCCGAACCGCTTGCGATAGCCGTGGGACCACTCGAAGTTGTCCAGCAGCGACCAGGCGAAATAGCCGCGTACCGGCGCTCCGGCGGTACGCGCCTCGTGCACGGCTTCCAGGTGGGCGCGGAGGTAGCGCTCGCGCTCGGTGTCGTCGATCGCGCCATCGGGCGTGGGAGTGTCCTCGTATGCGGCGCCGTTCTCGGTGACGTAAAGCGCCGTCGGCGCGTACTCCCGGTGCAGGTGCAGCAGCAGCTCGCTGAGCCCGGCCGGGTACACCTCCCAGCCCATGGCGGTGCGGCCCTCCTGCTCCGGGGCGCCCACGTTGGTCACGCGAAAGCCCAGCTCCCGCTGGCGCGGTCCGCGCTGCGTCGCGGCCTCGCCGGCCGCCCCGGCAGCCGCACCAGCCGCACCAGCCGCCACCACCCAGCGGAAGTAGTAGTTGACGCCCAGGAAGTCCAGCGGTGCGGCGATCACCTCGGCGTCGCCCTCCTCGACCTCGGGGAGAAGCTCCAGCTCCCGGTAGGCATCCTGCAGATCCTCGGGGTAGGCGCCGCGCAGCAGAGGATCGAGATACCAGCGGTTGAAGTAGCCGTCGGCGCGGCTGGCGGCGTCTGCGTCCGCGGCGCTGTCGCCGGCCGGATGCACCGGCGACAGGTTCAGGGCGATGCCCACCCGTGCCCCCGGCGTCAGGTCGCGCAGCACCTCGACCGCCAGCCCGTGCGCCAGCAGCAGGTGGTGGGCCGCCTGCAGGGCGCCGGCGAGACTGCGCGTGCCGGGAGCGTGGATGCCGTGCTCATGGCCCAGATGCGCGGCGACCTGCGGCTCGTTGTGGGTGATCCACAGACCGATGCGATCGCCGAGGCGGCGCGCCACCTGCTCGGTAAAGTCCGCGAAATAGCGCGCCGTATCGCGCGTCGCCCAGCCGCCGCGGGCCTGCAGCCCCTGCGGCAGGTCCCAGTGGTACAGGGTCGCCAGCGGGGTGATGGCATGCTCCAGCAGCGCGTCGGTCAGGGAGTCGTAGTAGTCGAGTCCGGTGCGGTTGACCGCGCCGCAACCACGCGGAAAGATGCGCGGCCAGGCGATCGAGAAGCGGTAGGCGTTCAGGCCGAGGCGCGCCATCAGCGCCACGTCCTCGCGGTAGCGGTGGTAGTGGTCGCAGGCGTCCGCGGGGGTGGCGCCGTCCGCCACCCGCCCCGGACGGCGCGCGAAGCGGTCCCAGATCGAGTCGCCGCGGCCGCCTTCGGTGGCGCCGCCTTCGATCTGGCAGGCGGAGCTGGCGGCGCCCCACAGGAAGCCGTCCGGAAACAGCGTCATGGCCGTGGCCCCGGCCTCGCTACTGCTCGCTGGGGACGATGAGGATGCGGCCGTCCTCTTCCACCAGTTTCACGCGGCCGCCGATGCGATAGGCGTCGCGCATGTCGGCGGGGATCTGCAGCCGCCCGGCCGAATCCAGCAGCGTAAAGTGCTCGTGGCTGGCGTCGTCCGTGCCCGCCGCGGCGCCTTCTTCCTCGCCGTCGCCCGCGTCGTCGGCGGTTCCGGATCCCGCCCGCAGCGCCGCAGCAGCTTCGGCGGTGCCCCGCTCGGTGTAGGTCACCGCGACCCGCCGCACCGACTCGGTGCTGGTCTTGCCGTCGCGTATCTGCACGTAACGGTCGAGGGCGCGCGCCATCGAGGTGTCGTGGGTTACGATCACCACCGTCACCCCCAGTTGGTTGCGGACGGTATCGAACACCTCCAGGAGACGGATGGTGTTCTCGGTGTCGAGCGAGCCGGTGGGCTCGTCGGCCAGCAGGACCGGCGGCTCGTTGGCCAGGCCGATGGCGATGGCGACCCGCTGCTGCTCGCCGCCGGACATGGTCACGGGCCGGTGACGCAGGCGATGGCCGAGGCCTACCAGCTGCAGCAGGCGCACGGCCCGCCGGTGGTCGAAGCGGCCGGCCAGGATCATCGGCAGCTGCACGTTCTCCACCGCGGTGAGGTAGGGGATGAGGTTACGGCTCACGTTCTGCCAGACGAAGCCGACGTTGCGGCGCCGGTAGCGCAGCCGCTGGCGGTCCGAGATGCGGATCAGGTCGATGCCGTCCACCACCGCCTTGCCCGCCGACGGTACGTCGAGCCCGCCGAGGACGTTCATCAAGGTGGTCTTGCCGCTGCCGCTGGGACCGATGATGCCCATCACCTCGCCGCGCTGGATGGTGAGGTCCAGGCCCTGCAGCGCCACCACCTCCACGTCCTCTATCTTGTAGATCTTGACCAGACCCTCGCAGCGGATGAATTCGTCCGTCCCCATGGCCCGCTAGGTCTCCTCGCCCAGGCGCAGGGCGCTGGCCAGCCTGGCGCGCACCAGGAACAGCGCCAGGGCGACCACCCCGAACAGGAACGCGGCACCGACGATGGCCACCATCCGGGTCAGGTCGGTCATATCGGTCACGATCAGGAAGGGAGGCACCGGCTGCACCTCGCTGGCGCGGTCACGCAGGAACGGCAGGAACAGCATGGTGGCGACGTTGCCGGCGGCGATGCCGATCACCAGGCCGATCCCTACGGTCAGGATCTGCTCCAGGCCCACCACGCCGAGGGTTTGCAACAGCGACAGGCCATTGGCGCGCAGTGCGCCGAACTGGATCAGCCGCTGGCGGGTAGCGTAGATGGTGTACACCACGAAGGCCAGCACCGCCACCACCGCCGCGGCCAGGAAGCCGATCGTGAGGATGCCGAAGAAGCCGCGCCGGTAGGGCTCGCGGTGCAGCTCGCGGAGGATCTGCTCGGTGTCCAGCACCTGCCACGGCCAGACCCCGACCGCCGGCAACTGCTCCAAGATCCGGGGAATGAATTCGGGCGCCGCGACCGTGTACCACGAGTCGTAGGGCTCCAGCGCGGTGAAATCCTGTACGTGGTCGAGATTGAGGATCACGAACGGCCGCGACTTCGGGTTGAGTGACGGCCAGTAGGGCACGGTGCCCACGACGTAGGCGTCGATCGGCTGGTTGTTGTAGTTGACGGTGATGCGGTCGCCGGGCTCCAGCTCGCCGCGGCGCCGCAACTCCGAGCTGACCAGGGCGCCTTCGCGGTGCTTGCCGAGCTGACTCAGGTAGTCGTAGAAGTGGGGATCGAACAGGTCGTCGCGGTGCCATGCGACGCGGGCGAACTCGTGCGGCACGATCGCCATCATGGTCACCGAGCCGGCATGCAAGGTGGCGTTGCGCGCCTCGGCACGGCGCATCAGCACCCGCGCCGCGGCCTCCACCCCTTCGAGCTCCAGGCGCTTGAAGAACGGCGGCTCGGCCGCGGCGGCGGGCCGTGGCTGATCGGGACCCGTGATGGCCGGGGGCCCGCCCCCCGGGCCCCCCTGCACCTCCTCCGGCGGCTCCCAGGCTTCACGCACCACCAAGTCGGCTCCGTGCAGATAGCGGATCCGGTGTTCGAAGTTGACCAGCAGGGTGCGCGCCGCCGAGCCGTTGTAGATGCCCATCGCCACGGTGAGGATCAGCAGCACCAGCAGCGACACGTACTGGCCGCTGCTGCGGCTGAGGCGGCGGAAGGTGAGCTGCGGCACGATGCCGCGGAAGCGGTTGCTGAGCCAGCCGAGGCCGGCCATCGCCAGCGGGTAGAGGCGCAGCAGCAGCAGCCCGCTGCCGATGAAGAACGCCACCGGCACCAGGAACAGGATCGGATCGGCATCGACCGTGGCCTCGGTGGCCAGCCGTACCTGCTGCCAGCGCAACGCGCTGTAACCGTAGAAGGCGAGTCCCAGCAGGATCACGTCGATGAAGTAGCGGTGCCAGAAGGAGCGCCGCATGCCGCGTGCCTGCACCTGGCGCAGAGTCACGATCGAGAAGCGCGAGTTGGCGATCACCGGGGCTACCGCCGCCGCCACCGCCACCAGCGTGGCCAGCAGCGCGAAGCGCTGCGACTGCTCGGTGACCACGAGCGGGAGCTGCGCGGCCTCGCGCTCGGCGCCGGCGGTGAACTGCAGAAAGCCCTGGGCGCTGGCGACCAGGCGGCCGATGTGGAGGCCCAGGTGGGGGCCGACGAGCGCGGCGATCGCGGCCAGCAGGATCCACTCCAGGGTGAAGCTGGCCAACACCTGCGCGCGGCCGGCGCCGCGGCTGTGCAGCACCGAAATCTCGCCCGCGCGGCGTTCCACTGCCAGGGCGGCGATCAGCATGACATAGACCAGGAT
>JAKZWC010000285.1:0-11666 GCA_047515735.1 Spirochaetales bacterium
TCCCACGTCTTCGCGCATCGCCTGCGCCGCCTCGACGTTCACGTACACGCAGCGGTAGTCGCCGGCCGCTGCGCTGTTGAGCAGGCGGCGCAGCGCCAGCAGGGAGGAGGTCATGCCGGTCTGGCGCGGCGCGTGCAGCACGAAGTAGCGCTTGTCCCTGACAAGCTGCAGGAGTTCGTCGCGATTCATCCGCTCCAGCGGCGGGATGCAGTAATGGTCCGCGGCGACGACCGGGCCTTCCGTGTTGAAGAAGCGCACGGCGGCAGTATGGCACTTCGACGGCCGAATTGCGCCGCCGGGGGAATTCGGTAGCGGGTCGCGGGGTACCCCCCGTACCTGGGCCGCTAGGCGGTCGCTGCTGCGGCCGCCTCACGCCGGAGCAGATCCTCGGTATCGGCCAGGAACGCCGGCATGGAGCGGGTCTCGCTGCACAGCCGGTTGCCGATACCGCTGGCCTCTTCGGGAGTGGATGCCAGCCGTGGCTGCGCCAGATGGGGCAGGGCGGCGAGAATGGTGTCGGCGACGGCGTCGTCGCGCGTCAGGCGCCAGGCGTAGCCGAGCCCCTCGACCACCTGTTGCGTGTTGCCCACCGCGGCGCCGTGCGCCCCCAGGTTCGGACAGGGGGTGTAGCGGAACAGGCGCTGCCCGGTGTCCCAAGTGTGGGACAACAGCCAGCGCGCGGCGCCGACGATCGCGTCCGCGGCACGCCGGTCGCCGGTCAGTTGGTGCAGGCGCCGCAGACCGTTCATCATGATGCCCACCATGAAGCTCGCCTCACCGCGATGGCGCCGTATGGGGCAGCCGCAGTGGCCGGCCTTGAGGTTGCGCATCACATCCGCCGTTGGTCCTGGACGAGGTGCGGCGCCTGCTGCGACCCGGCGGGAGCGCCGCGTTCATCCTCCACTTGCAGGAGTCGGAGGTGGTGGCGAGCGCCGCGGTGGAGTTGGCGCAGCTGCGTGAATCCCAGGCTTTGTTTGCAGCAGCCGGCAGCGTGCTCGACGTCAGCGCCGCGGCCGCCCCGGCGCGGGCGCAGCTCAGCGCCTGGAACGCTCTCGGACGCGGACTGCTGCGGTTGGAGCGGCTGGCTGAGGCGCACCCGGAGCGCTGGCCGGTGGCCACCCTGCGCGAGGTGCCGGCGACGATCCGCGACCTGTTGACCGCCGCCGTTCCGGAGCCGGGCGCCACGGTCGACGCCGGCGCCGCGCAGCGCTGCCGCCGCTCGCTGACCGATTTCGCCCGCCTCGTGGCGCGGCCGCCCACCTGTCTCCGCTCACGTGTTAGGATGACCTATGCGGAGCAACCGGCTGGGTCGCAGCAGCCTCCAGGTGTCGGAGGTGGGCCTGGGCTGCATGTCCCTGGCCAAAGCCGGAACGGCTGCAGAGCGCATCGTCGGGCGCGCCCTCGACCTGGGAGTCAGTTTCTTCGACACCGCGGACCTCTACGATCACGGCGCCAATGAGGAACTCCTGGCGCGCGCTCTCGGTCCGCGCCGCCGTGACGCGGTCATCGCCACCAAGGTGGGAAACCGGTGGCGCCCCGACCGCGGCGGCTGGGACTGGGATCCCTCGCCGGCGTACGTCCGCAGCGCCGTCGAGACCAGTCTCAAGCGCCTCGACAGCGACTACATCGACCTCTACCAGCTCCACGGCGGCACCATGGAGGATCCGATCGACGAGCTCATCGCGACCTTCGATGCGCTGGTGCAGGCCGGCAAGATCCGAGCCTGGGGCATCTCGTCCATTCGCCCCAACGTGATCCGGCGCTACGCCGCCCGCTCCTCCGTCGCCAGCGTCATGATGCAGTACAGCCTGTTGGACCGGCGCCCGGAGGAAGAGGCGCTGGAACTGTTGCGGGCGCGCGGCATCGCGGTTATCGCCCGTGGCCCGGTCGCCAAGGGGCTGTTGGCCGGGCGGCCGGCGCGCGCCTGTCTGGATCACCACGAGGACCAGGTCGCCGAGCTGCAAGGGACCCTGCAGCAGGCCAGTACCGCCGCCGGGCGGACGCCGGCGCAGACGGCGCTGCGCTTTGCCCTGACCGCGCCGGCCGTGGCGACCGTGATCCCCGGCGCCAGCACGCTGGCCCAGCTCGAGCAGAACGTGGCCACGACCGCTACGCCGCCCCTCGACGCGGCCGAGCTTGCCGCGCTGCGAGCCGCCGTTCCCGCCCGGCGCTACCACCTCCACCGCTGACCCGCGCCCATGCCTGCCGTCGCGGATGCCACCATCGTGCTGGCGTCCGCCTCGCCGCAACGGCGCCAACTGCTGGAGTCGGTAGCCCTGCCGGTGCAGGTGCTGCCCTCCCGGATCGACGAAACACTCACCGCCGGCGAGCCGCCCGACCAGGCAGTGGTCCGACTGGCCCGACGCAAGGCGAGTGCCGTGGCCGGCCGCGTGGGCCGGCGGCGCTGGATCCTCGCGGCAGACACGGCACTCCGGATCGGCCGGGACCTGGTGGGCAAGCCGCGCGACCGGACGGCCGCGCGCAGCATCCTCGGGCGCCTCGCCGGGACCGGACACGAGATCCTCACCGGCGTGGCGCTGGTCACTCCGGAGGGAGTCCTGGAAACGGCGCTGGCGCTTACCGAGGTGACCTTCGCCGCACTCACCGACCGCGAGCTGGAGTGGTATCTGGACACTGGAGAGTGGCGTGACGCCGCCGGCGGCTATCGCATTCAGGGTCGGGGCGGCCTGCTGGTGGCCGGCCTGCGCGGCTCCTACAGCAACGTCGTAGGCTTGCCGCTGGAAACGATATATCGTATGTTGGCCCGGCATGGCTATCCATTTAGCCGCCGCAACAATGCCAAGGGGGACTAGTTGGCCGTCGTTACCATGAAGAACCTGCTGGAGTCGGGAGTCCACTTCGGACACCAGACCAAGCGCTGGGATCCGCGCATGGCCCGTTACATCTTCGCCGAGCGCAACGGAATCCATATCATCGACCTGCAGAAGACCATCATTGCCATCAAGGACGCGTACGAAGCCGTACGCCAGAACGTCCTCGCCGGCAAGCACATACTGTTCGTCGGTACCAAGAAGCAGGCACAGCAGTCGATCGAGCGTGAAGCCCGGCGCTGCAACATGTACTACGTCAACTCCCGCTGGCTCGGCGGGATGCTCACCAACTTCTCCACCATGAAGCGTTCCCTGGTCAAGCTGAAGAAGATCGAGAAGATGGAAGTGGACGGCACCTTCGCGAACATGACCAAGAAAGAGATTTCGCGGATGCAGAAGGAGCAGGCCCGGCTGGAGCGCAATCTGGGCGGTATCAAGGAGATGAAGGACCTGCCGGGAGTGATGTTCGTGGTGGACACGCGCAAGGAAGCCATTGCCATCGCCGAGGCCAACAAGATGAATATCCCGGTGGTGGCCATCGTCGACACCAACTGCAATCCGGACCTCATCGACCTGCCGATTCCCGACAACGACGATGCCATCCGGGCCATCAACCTGTTTACCCAGATCGTCGCCAACGCGGTGGTCGAAGCGGAGAACGAGGTCGGCCTGGAGGTCATCGAGACGCTGCAGGATGAAGATCGCAGCGACGAGTACGATTACGGCCAGATCATCGACAAGGACAAGTACGGCGAAGACTACGATGCCGAGTCGGGCACGGAGGTCGAGACCGTCTCTCTCGGTGAGATGGCGGGAGCGGCGGCCGTTGCTAGTGACGCCGCGCAGGATGGTTTCACCGACCAGGACTACTCCGACTACAACCCCGATGACGAAACCACCAAGGCTCCGCGGCCAGTGGAGCCGGAAACGGTCACCGACAAAGCGGGTATCGACGAAGACACCCTCTACGAAACCCGCTGACAGTAGACCACCGGCACCAGCGTTGGTGGACCGCGGTGCCCGCCGGTAACGAACTCAGGAGCAGCAATTGGCAATCTCCGCTCAAGATGTGAAGCGACTCCGGGAGCAGACCGGAGCTGGAATGATGGACTGCAAGCGGGCGTTGGTGGACGTCGGCGGCGACATTGCCGCCGCGGAACGCCGGCTCAAGGAGATGGGACTGTCCGCCGCCGCCAAGCGCAGCGGGCGAGCGACCACGGAAGGACGGGTGTTCTCCAAGGTGAATGGTGCCGCTGCCATTCTGGAGCTCTCCAGCGAGACAGATTTCGTCGCCCGCAACGCCCAGTTCGCGGAGCTGGGCGAACGGCTGGTCGCCGAGATCGCGCGGGAGCACCTGGAAGCGCCTACCGAGCACATGCAGCAGTTGATCACCGAGGCGATCAGCAGGATCAAGGAGAACATCGCCTTGCGCAGGTTCCGTAGCGTCGCCCTGACCGATGGCGATCGCGTGGCCCACTACCTTCACGGCGACGGCAACATCGGCGTCCTGGTCAAGCTGCACGCCGCCGACCCCGCCAAGGCGCAGGACGAGCGCATCGGCCAGGTGGCGTTCGATCTGGCACTTCACGTGGCTGCGTTCGCGCCGCCGTTCCTGGCCAGCGATCGCGTCGCCGGGGAATACCTGGCGGAGCAGGAAGCGATATTTCGCAAGCAGGCGGAGGCCCTGGACAAGCCGCCCAAGGTCATGGACGGAATCGTAAAGGGCAAACTACGCAAGCACCTGCAGGAAGTGTGCCTGCTCGAGCAGCCGTTCGTGAAGGAACAGAAGCTGAGCGTGAAGCAGGTAGTGGCCGAACTGGGCAAGGAGCTCGGCACGGAGGTATCGGTCGTCGACTACGTCTACTACAAGGTGGGCGAGGGCGCCGCTGCCGGCTAGGCCGAACAAGACGTCGAGGAGGGAGCCGTGGCTAATTCCGCCGCTGAGGCGAAACAGCGAATGCAGAAGTCGATCGACGCGCTGGTGGGAGAGTTCAAGACGATTCGGACGGGACGCGCGAGCGCCGCGATGTTCGACAAGATCCGGGTCGAGGCTTACGGCCAGCAGATGCCGCTGAACCAGACCGCCACGATTTCGATTCCCGAGGCACGGCTGGTAATTATTCAACCGTGGGACCGATCCACCCTGAGCGACATCGAACGTGCCATTCAGAAGTCCGACCTGTCCCTCAATCCAAGCAACGACGGCAAGGTAATCCGTATCAGCATTCCCCCACTGACCGAGGAACGGCGCAAGGATATCGTGAAGCAGGCCCGGAACGCAGCCGAGCAGGCCCGGGTAGCGGTACGCAACATCCGCCGCGATCTCAACGAGAGCATCAAGCAGAAGAAGAAGGAAGGTCTCAGCGAGGACGCGGCGAAGCGCGATTCGGACCAGGTGCAGACCCTGACCGATGAGCGCATCGCCGAGCTCAATGAGCTGCTCACTGCCAAAGAAAAGGAGATAATGGAACTCTAGGAGTCTGTCGGATTGCGACAAACTCCTGGAGCACGGACGGGATGGGCCAATAGCGACGCCGCACGGCGGTGCGCGCGGCGCCCGCGGCCGTGGCGCGCACCGGCAGCGCGGAGCCGCAGACGAACCGGAGGACCTTGGGGCGTGCAGACGCTGTCGGCTGACCGTTTTTGGGTGCGTGTGCTCCTGTTGTTGGTGGCGGTCCCTTTTTTCTTCCTGCTGATCTTCGTTCTGCCGGTATACCGTCATCTACCTTTCGCCCTGTTCTGCACACTCGTGGCGGTGTTGGGGTCGCAAGAGGTGGCCGGGTTGTTCAAGCGCCGTCAGATTGCGGGAGATTGGCGGCTGGCGGGCCTTTGTGCGGCCCTCTTTCCGGCCGCTGCGTACCTCGAAAACTGGGATATACTTGCCGCCCCCACGGCCGGCGTAGCCGTTACCATCGTGGTGACGGCGGTGCTGTCGGTGTCGGTGCTGGCCACCGCGCAACTGCCGCACCCTGACGGGCGCGCGCCGGCGGCGTGGACGTTGCAGTACGCCGCCGCCACCCTGTTCGCCTCCTGCTATCCGGGGTTGCTGATCGGTTATGTCGTGCGGCTCGCCGGCATCGGCGAGCCGCGCTGGATGCTGCTCACCTTCTTTGTCGCCGTGTTCGGCAGTGACACCATAGCGTACGTGGCCGGCAAACTGGCGCGCGGGCGCACCGCCATCGGCCTGCCCGCCAGTCCTGCCAAGACGGTGGTGGGCTATGTTGCCGGTATATCGGCGTCGGTGGGTGCGTTGCTCGTCGCGCGTGCGATGTTTCCCGGCGCCCCGCGCTTCGGTACCTTTGAAGCAGCGATGGGAGGGGCGGCAATCGGTGTGTGTGCGGCGCTCGGCGATCTGGTGGAGTCGGCTCTGAAACGGGCCGCGCGAGTCAAGGATTCCGGCGACCTCATTCCGGGACGCGGCGGGCTGCTGGATTCCATTGATTCGATGCTGTTTTGTGCCCCGGTGTTCTTCCTCTGGATGCAGACGGTAGACTGGACACCCGTCTCTTGAACATGCTGCCCATCACCATCTTCTTCGGCATCCTTGGATTGGGCATCATGGTGTTCGTCCATGAGCTCGGTCACTTTCTGGCAGCCAAGGTCAATGGCGTCCAGGTAGAAGTGTTTTCCCTCGGCTGGGGCCGGCAGATGATCGGCTATCACTGGCGCGGCACTACCTATCAGATTTCCTGGTTCCCCCTGGGGGGATTCTGCAAGATGAAGGGCGACGAGGGCTTGCGTGAGGCGTGGCGCTTGGGGAGCGATGATGTCCGCCAGGAGCCGGGATCCTTCTTCGCCGCCAGCGCCTGGCGTCGCATCGCCATCATCATTGCCGGACCGCTTTCCAACCTTGCCTTCGCCGTCCTGGTATTGAGCCTGATCTGGTGGATCGGGTTTCGCATCGACAGCCCCGACAGCCGCATCGTCCTGGCCTCCGATTACACCATGGACTCGGTGTCCGATTCCCCCCCGGCTACCGTTGCGGGGCTGATCACGGGCGACCGCATCGTACGGATCGACGGTCGCGAGATCGCCAACTTCCAGGAATTGCGCGTGCGCATAGCGACAGCTCCCGAACGAACGCTGCAACTCACCGTGGAGCGGGACGGCACGCTGCTCGCCATTCCCATCATTCCGGAGCTGGATCCGGAGACGCTTGCCGGACGCATCTGGGTGTACCCGTGGATCGAACCCCTGCTCGAGGTGCGTCCGGGTAGTGCGGCCGCTGCCGCCGGCCTGCGCTCCGGCGACCGTATCGTGGCGGTGGACGGCGTCACGGTGCGCCATTCCATTGACGTGGTGCAGCAGCTCCAGCGCACCCAGCCGCAGGCCGTGTTCACCGTGGAGCGCTCCGGCTCTCAAGCGGAGGTCACGTTGCCACTCCCCGGCGGCTCACTCGATCCGGGATTCGGGTTTCAGGTCCCGCCATCGCGCTCCCCGCGGATGTCACCGGGAGAGTCTCTGCTACGCGGCGTGGACGATACGGGGCGTACCATCGGGGCCGCCATCGGCGGCTTTCGGCTGCTGTTTCGCGGCAACCTGCGGACTGCCGTGGCCGGGCCCCTGCGTATCACTTACGTCGTGGGCCGTGCCGCCTCGGACGGCTTCGAGCGCGGCATCGGCGTCGGCCTGGTGCAATTCTTCCGCCTGCTGTGCTTGATCAGCACCGTGCTGTTCGTGATGAACCTGCTGCCACTGCCGGCGCTCGACGGAGGACACCTCGCGCTGTATGTCACCGAGCTCGTGCGCGGCAAGCCGATGCGACCGGCAGTCGTCTATCGCATCCAGACCCTGGGCCTGCCGTTCCTGCTATTCCTGGCCATCGCCGCCACGTTCAGCGACATCCTGTTCTTCGCAGGCAGGTAGCTGCGCGGTGGTCGAGAGTCGTCCGGTTTCCGCCGCGCGGCTGCTGCTGGCGGCCTGGGCGTGCGCGCTGCTCACGGCAGCCGGCATGCCCGCGGGCGCCGCTCCCGGGCCGCTGGTCAACAGCGGGCACGCGGGAGTGATCACGGACCTGGAATACGACCCGCAACGGCGGCTGCTGTTCTCGGCGGGGGATGACGGTGCGGTGCGAGTCTGGGAGCGGACCAGTGGCGGCATTGTCCAGCACCTGCGCCTGGGCGTGCACCGGGTAGATCGCATCGCCCTGCAACCGGAGGGCAGCCTGCTCGCTGCCGTCCTGCGCTCCGCCACCGGCGACAATCTGCTGGAGGTATGGGACTGGCGTTCCGGACGGCGCCTGCACGGCCGCCAGCTGACCGAACCGCCGCTCCACGTTGGCTTTACCAGCCGCGGCTCGTCCCTGGTCTACACCATGGCACAGCTCGACAGCGTGGTATTCCTGGACGCGGTCAGCGGCGAGCCCCGGCAGCGACTTCCGGCCGATCTCGGGATCGTTTCGTTCGTTGCCACCTCGACCAACGAGCGCACCATCATGACCTACCAGCCCACGGGCAGAATTCGCTACTGGGAGTCCGCCAGTGCCCGCCTGCAGGCGGAGGTGGCCACGCTGCCGGGACTGGAACAGATCTCCGTGAGCGCCGACAAGGCACTGCTGGTGGCGCGATCCGGAAATGAGATCGTAGCTATCGATGTCGTGTCGGGGCAGGTGCGGGCCCGCGTCGCAGTATCGAGCGACTCGGTATTCACGACGTCGGAGCAGACTCCTGAGCTCATTCTGCTCGAGGGCGCGCCAGTTGAATCCGGTGGCGGGGCAGTGGTGCGTCGCCTGCGCCTCGACCGCAGGCTGACGGGTTTCGACAGCGCGCGGGTGGAGTTGACCGGACCGGCAAGCGCCATCGCCGCCGCCGACTACTCGCTCTTCATTGCCCAACCCGGGGGCATTGTCGAGTATCGCTCGGGCACCGTACGTACTTTTGCCCGCAACGAGCTGCTGCTGGATGCGCAACTGGCGATCGCTGACGAGACGCTGGTGGTGGCAACCAAGTGGCGGTTCGGCCTGGCTCGAACGGCGCTGACCGCCCCGTTGCCGGCCGCGGACACCGGCACGCGCGTCCCGCGGCTGCCGCAGGTGATCAGCCAGCGACACCTGCTCAACCCGTTTCGAGCAGCCGTGGGACTGACCGTGGTCCCGCCGCCGGGCGGACCGCGGTCGCGATCGCACAGCCTGATCCTGGTGTGGAACCGCGAAGGGGACACCGGTGGCCTCGGCACGCTGGACCCACTGACCGGTGGATTTCGATTCCGGCTTACCGGCCTGCCGGCACCGCTCGCTCAGGTGAGTATCCTCGAACAGCAGCTGTTGCTGCTGGATCGCGATGGTGAAATCCGGCTGTACTCCCTGGCGCAGGTGCTCGACGCGGACCCCAGGGTCCCATTGTCGCCGCAGCAACGGTTCTGGGCCCCTGGCACCAGCCAGGTCGCCGGTACCCGCCAGCGCCTTGTCGCCGGCCGCAGCAGTGCGTCAGACGCGGCTGCTCCGCTGCTGCAGATCGACACCGCTACCGCCGAGACTATCCTGCTCCCGGACGATGCATTGCTCATCTACGACCTGGCCCAGCACGCCAGCGGCCAGCTTCTGACTCTCGGCGTGGAGTCCGGAGGAGTGACTGCCGGGCGAGCGCAAGCCCGAACCGTGCTGAAGCGCCGCACCGGCAGTAACCTGATGCACCAGCGCATCCTCGATGCCTATGACGGTGAAGACCTGTTCGCCGCGCTGGTCACAGCGCCGGACGGGCGCCGGGTGTACTCGTCACTTGGGCTGGACACGGTGCGGGTTTGGGATGGCCGGCGACTGGTGGCAGTGGAGCGTTCCGGTCACCGGCCGCGGCAACTCGTGGTGACGGCCGACTTACTGTTGGCACACAATGCCGATGGAACGTTCACCGTCTGGGGCCGCACGACACACACGGTGCTGTTCGACCTGTATCTGTTCCGAGGCTTCGACTGGTTGGCGGTAGCGCGGGGCGGCAGCTACACCCACTCCCCCGGCGCGCAACGCTACCTCGGCGACGCTTCCCGGCGCCACTAACCTACCAGCGAACAAACGGCTCATTGCGTCTGGCGCGAGAGTGACTCGAACTTGGTGTATTCGGGAACGAACGCCAGGCTGATCTTGCCCACCGGGCCGTTGCGCTGCTTGGCCACGATCAAGTCGGTTTCAACATCGTTCAGGTTCTCGTCCGTGCCGCGGTCGCGGTGCAGGAACATCACCACGTCGGCATCCTGCTCGATCGAACCCGACTCGCGCAGATCGGCAAGTGTCGGCATCTTGCCCTCGGTCTCACGCCGAACTTGAGACAACGCCACCACCGGCAGGTCCAGTTCGCGGGCCAGCGCTTTCAGGGAGCGGCTGACCTCGGTGAACTGCTCCCAGCGCGCCAATGCGGGGTGCTCGGAGGAGATCAACGTGAGGTAGTCGATGAAGATGATTTCGACGGCGTGGTTGGACTTCATGCGCCGCGCCTGGGCGCGGAGGTCGAGCAGCTTGAGGTTGGGAGAGTCTTCGATGAACAGCGGGGCGTCGTACATGCGCGCCGCCGCGTCGGCGATCTTATGGAAATCCGACGGCCGCAACAGCCCGGATCGAATGCGGTTCGAGTCCAGCCGCGCCTCGCTGGAGAGGAGCCGCTGCATCAGTGCGACGGCAGACATCTCCAGGGTGAAGAAGCCCACCGGACGGTGCTGCTGGACCGCGATGTTGGCCGCCATGGTGAGAGCCAGCGCGGTCTTCCCCACGGACGGCCGGGCGCCGATGACCACGAACTCGGAGTTCTGGAATCCGCTGGTCAGGACATCGAGATCGGGGAAGCCGCTGGGGATGCCGGTATAGCTCCCACTGGCTTTGGCGAGCCGCTCGATGGCCGCCACGGTCTGGTTGATGACCTCTCGAGCCAAACGCAACACCCCGCTCTGCTGGCGATCGGTGATTTCGAAGATGCGCTGCTCCGCTGACTCGATGATGTAGCGCACTTCCTGCGTGTCATCATACGAGTCGGCGATGATGGAAGCCGCGATGCGTTGCAGCTCGCGGCGAATGCTCAAAGCCTGGACGATCCGCGCGTAGTATTCGACGTTGGCGCTGGTGGGAACCGCCGACGTGAGCTGGGAGATCTGCGCCGTGCCGCCGCACGCTTCCAGATCACCGGAACGACTGAGCTCATCGCTCAGCGTGATGAGATCTGCCGCCTCATTGCGATCGTACAACGCCAGGATACCCTGGTAGATCTTGCGGTGGGCCGCGCGATAGAAATCGTCGGCGCGCAGATAGCGCAACACGGTGGACAGCGCCTCGGAATCCAGCAGCAATGCCCCCAGGGTAGCCACCTCCGCATCGAGGTTGTGGGGCGGAACCGAGTCCCGTAGCCCGGCCGTTGGCGGAGCGGATGGAAAAGGCACGACGGTGCGAGCCACGAGACTCAGTCGGCGTCGGACTCGATAGTCACCTTGACGTTGGCCGCCTGATTCTCGTATAGGCGGACCCGTACGGTGTGCTCGCCAACCATCTTCAGGGAGTGGTCGGGGACCTCGATACGCCGGCGATCGACGTCGAAGCCGCGCCGTTCCAACTCCCCCGCGATGGCGACGCTGGTGATGGAGCCGAACAGCTTGCCGCTCACGCCGGCCGTCATGCGAAAGGTGAGTTCCTCCGCTTCCAGCCGCTCACGCAGCCCCGCGGCTCCGACGCGCTTCTCCTCCTTACGCCGCTCGATCGCCCCGCTACGGTGCTCAAGCAGGGTCATCGCGTGGTCGGTAAAGGGAAGCGCCGCCTGCTTGTGGAACAGAAAATTGCGTGCGTAGCCGGGTGCCACGTCGCAAACGTCGCCCTCTTCACCAAGACCCAGCACATCATGTTGCAGAATCACCTTCATGGCT
>JAKZWC010000286.1:0-3268 GCA_047515735.1 Spirochaetales bacterium
TACCTGGCACAGGAACAGGAGCTGCTGGACCCGGCGGCCACGGCACTGGACACGATTCGGACGGCGGGAACCACCGCGGAGACGGAAGCGCGCTCGTTCCTGCACTTGTTTCTGTTCACCGGGGACGACGCGCTGCGCCCCATTGGAGAGCTCAGCTACGGCGAGCGGACGCGCCTGTCGCTGGCGCTGCTGGTGGCGCGCGGCGCTACCGTGCTGCTGCTGGACGAGCCGCTCAACCACCTCGACATCGACTCCCGCGAGCGTTTTGAGACCGCGCTCGACCAGTTTGCCGGCGCGGTGGTGGTGGTCTCCCACGACCCCTACTTCGTGGGCCGCTACGCCGCCACCCGCTGGGAGATCCGGGAGCAGCGCCCGGGGCGGCGCCGGCTGGCGGTCGAGCGCGGCGCCGGCGACTGATCCGCCGCTCAGCTCGGGCCGGGACGTTCGAAGGAGATGCTCTTGACCAGGGCGAACACCCGCTTTCCGCTCCGCAGCGCCAGGTCCGCCGCCGCTTCGCGGGTGATCCGGGCACGCAGCCGGCCGCCGCCGATGTCCACCAGCGCTTCCGCGTAGGCGGTTCCCGGCTGCTCGCGGATCGCCGTCACGGTTCCCGTCAGTACGTTGCGGATACTGATCGCCCGCGGACGGCGCGTGGCGAGCGCTACGTCACGCGCCCGGATACGCAGGCGTACCGGCTCGCCCACGGCCGCGTCGACCAGGGGTACGGTGATGATCTGGCGCCCATGCCGCAGGCGGCTCAGATGGTAGCGGGTATCGTGGGCGGCCACCCGTGCGTCCAGCACCACGCCGGCCTCGAAGCGCTCCGCCGTGGGGTGCAGGTCGAGGCGCTCCAGGATCTGACGCACCGGCCCCTCGGCGAGCTTGGCGCCGGCGGCCAGCACTACCAGGTGATCGGACAGCCGCGCTACTTCCGCGAGGTCGTGGCTCACGTACAGCATCGGTATGGACAGCTCGCGGTGGAGCACCTCGAAGTAGGCCACGATCTCTTCGCGCGCGCCCTGGTCGAGCGCCGACAGCGGCTCGTCCAGCAACAGCAGGCGCGGCTGCGACAGCAGCGCGCGGCCTACCGCGACGCGCTGGCGCTCGCCCCCCGACAGCGCCGCCGGGGCGCGGTCCAGCAGCAGTCCGAGGCCCAGCATCTCCACCACCGCGGCGAAGGTCAGCACCGGCGCCACCCCGGCGCGGTGCGCACCGTAGAGGAGATTGCCGCGTACCGACAGGTGGGGGAACAGGCTCGCCTCCTGAAACACGTAGCCGAGACGCCGCTGGTGGGGCTTGCGGAACACTCCGCGAGCGTCGTCCTGCCAGGTCTCGCCGTCGACCAGAAGCCGACCGGGGAGCCGCTGCAGTCCGGCGATACAGCGCAGGATGGTGGTCTTGCCGCTGCCGGACGGCCCGAACAGGGCGGTCACGCCGCTGGTGGGAAACTGAAACGCCACCTGCAGGCGAAAGCTGCCCACCGTACCGGCAAATTCCGCCTCGATGTGGCGTGCAGAGTTGCTCATGGGCGCCACTGCGCGCTGCGCCGCTCCAGCAGCCGCACCGCCAGAATCACGAGGAACGAGAACAGCAGCATGCCGCCCGCCAGCAGGTGCGCCTCACGCCACTGCAACATCTCCACGTATTCGTAGACCGCCACCGACAGCACCCGGGTGTGACCGGGGATGTTGCCGCCGATCATCAGCACCACGCCGAACTCCCCTACCGTGTGGGCGAACCCGAGCACCGCTCCGCTCACGAAGCCGGGCCGGGCCAGCGGCACCGCCACGCTCCAGAACGCGTCCCAGGGCGTAGCCCGCAGGGTGGCGGCGACATCCAGCGGACGCTCGCCGAACGCCTCGAAGGCGTTGCGGATCGGTTGCACCACGAACGGCATCGAGAAACACACCGATCCGATCACCAGGCCGGTGAAGGTGAACGCCAGCGACCGGCCGCCGAAAATCCCCGCGAGCCAGCCGCCCGGCCCATTCGGCCCCAGGGCGATGAGCAGATAGAAGCCGAGCACCGTGGGCGGCAGCACCAGGGGCAGGGCCACCACGGCCGCGACGGCCTCCTTCCAGGCGGACGGCGAGCGCGCCAGCCACCAGGCGATGGGCGTGCCGACTGCCAGCAGGATGACGGTGGTGACCGCCGCGAGCTGCAGCGTCAGCAGGATCGGCGGCCACAGGGCGGAACTCATCCGTACCCGTACCGCGCCTTCACCGCCGCCGCGGCGGGGCCGCGCAGGAACGCCAGAAAGGCCAGCGCCGCCTCGCTGCCGGCCCCCCGCTGCAGCAGCACGGCGTCCTGGGCGATCCCCGCATGCAACGCCTGCGGCACCACCCAGCGCGAGCCCTGATCGTGGCTGATGACCTGGGCCAGGGCCACGAAGCCCAGCTCGGCGGCCCCGGTGATCACGAACTGGTAGGTCTGGGCGACGTTGTTGCCGTACACCAGCCTGGAGCGCAGCCGCTCCGAGAGCCCGAGGGCGCCGAGCACTTCGACCGCCGCGGCGCCGTAGGGGGCCAGCGCCGGGTTGGCGATCGCCAGCCGGGTGAAGTCCCCGCTCTCCAGGCTCGCGCTGCCGTCGACCCGGCCCGCGGCGGCGCTGAACAGCACCAGCCTGCCGATGGCGTAGGTGAAGCCGCTGTCAGGCACCCCGTGCCCCTCCCTCAGGATGCGCCGCGGGTAGCGCCGGTCGGCGGCCAGGTACACGTCGAACGGGGCGCCCTGGGCGATCTGAGCATACAGATGTCCGCTGGAGCCGAAGCTGAAGCGCGCCGTGTGGCCGGTGGCCGCCGCGAACAGTGCGCCGATCTCCCGCGCCGGGGCGCTGAAGTTGGCCGCCACCGCGGCCCGCACCTCGTCGCCGTGGAGCACGCCGGGGGCGGCCCACGCCAGCAGCAGCCCTAGCGCCCCGGCCTTCAGCCTCCCCCGTCTGCCCGCCCACGCCGCTGCGCTGTACCCGGTGGCGTCCATCACCTGCCTCAATCCTCTACCACCGATACGCGTCTCTGGCTACCCCTTGCGACACCCCGCGTGCCCCGCCGCTCCCCGGGCGGGAAGCGAGGCCGCCATCGATTCGCCGGCGTGATAGGATCGATGTCATGGCCAAGTACAGCGTCACCACGGTCCCGCGGCCCGCGGAATACGACGCGCCGGAGTCGCTGGAGTTCCCCGGCTGCCGGCCGGTGCGCATATCGCGCGCCGAAATCGCGGACTACGAGAAGCGCATCGAGTATTGGGACGCCGCTACCGAGGTCGCCAT
>JAKZWC010000287.1:0-8027 GCA_047515735.1 Spirochaetales bacterium
GTGGCAGGAGCCCGTTGGCTGACCACCGTCGAGTGTGGTAACTGTGAAAGCGCGAACCGGCGCGCACCATTATTTGCGCAGAAATGGATCGTAACGCGATCTTTGCGGCTCGTTGACCAAACTAGAGCGCGTTCCGCTATAGTTTATGGGCGCGCGCCGTGTATGCGCGCCTGAGGGACCGTGGCACTCAGGATGCATGACAAATCGATTACTTCGTCCCAGTCCTCGGTTAGACGAGGGATGGTTCTCATCGTTGCTACTCAGCAACAACGCTATTACCCCTTCCTGAAGGCTATAGCATGGTAGACGAGATTCGTGGCGCTTTCCATACGGCCACTCAGAAGGGCGTTGTTCCGGTTGCTTGGGACGCTGGCAATAGACGGTTCGTTGTCGCTTTGCGTGGTGTTGTCCTGAAGGAGTCACCCGACCCCAAGTCCGGCGTCGACATCTTTTTTGAACCACCCGTGCTGTACGATGTTCGTATCCGAAAGGCGGGCTCTCATGATTGGGGTCCGGGGTATCTTGCTCCTTATCGTGCAGCAACCTTCATCGGCTTAGAGCCCGACACAGAGTACGAGGTTCAGGTAAGTCCAGTAGATTCATCCGGGAATCCTGTCCCCAAGTTGTCCTCAATGACCAGGATATTTCACACTCTGGGAACAAAATGTTAGAGACGTCAACAATTGATGGCCGAGTGGAAAACACACCGCAGGATCGGGTATTCTGCTTTTCCTACACACGAGTCACGGAGTCTATCCCGGTCAAGTATTCTCAAACCGATCAGACTTGCGTGGTCGAGTTCAGTGTCCCTGATGACTACGACTATCAGTTTGCCACCGACGTTCGGACTCATTTCAATGTAGAAGAGGATATTGCTACCGAATTTGGCGCGCTTGCTGAGAGTTGGCGCGCTGGACGCGGAATTTTATCCTCCGCCCAACAGATGGCACTGCACCCCGACTACGTGCGCATTGTCGAACTAGGCGAGAGCGTAGTACCCCTAATCCTCGAGGATCTTCGCGAAAGTGCAGATCACTGGTTTGTCGCTCTTCATGCAATCACCGGGGTGAATCCAGTTCCGGAAGAATCACGTGGAAGACTGAGAGATATGGCTGATGCCTGGGTGACTTGGGGAAAAAAGAAAGGGTATATATAGCAACTTGGCGCCAGTCTTCTCACACATCGAAACTTTGTTCCCGAGGTTATCTGGAACGGCATACAGAAAGACAAGCGCCGATACCGAAGTGTACAATTGCATTGCTTGGGCTGCCGGCGAGGACGATCGTTGGTGGGAGTCTATCGGTCCATCAGATGTTGGATACTACTGGGCTAGGGATCCCCAGACGGCTATAGCCTTCAATGTCTCGTCGAAGCTTGTCGTAGTATTGGATACCGTACTTGTGAGACCGACGCGGTCGAGGTGGGATTCGATAAAATTGCGGTGTATGGTGATAGTAGTGGTAGGTGGACGCATGCTGCGCGCCAGTTGCCCTGTGGGGCGTGGACCAGTAAGCTCGGGCCTTGCGAAGATATCGAACACGAACACCCCGACGATCTCGAAGGCAAAGAATATGGGGCAGTGCACTGTTATATGAAACGGCCTCAGTAATCTCCCCGTCTACTATCCCACTGGCCGAATTGCGCCTATGAACAGAGCAAATCCCTCCCTGGGTATGATCATTACTATGCTTCGATTACCAGGTTGGTTACCCAGCACTGCGCCGGGTGTCCCAGGTTGTTGGTCTTGAGCAGCAACTCGTTGCGCCCCTTGCGCAGCGTTACGGGAACCCGCACGGTGGCGAAGCCGTCATCGTGGCGCAGCGCCGTGATCCGGTTGCCGTTGACCCAGAGGATCAGCCAGTCGTCGAAGGAGATGCGTAGCGTCGCGGCTCCTTCCCGGTCGCGGTGGACGTAGCCGCCGGCGTACATGGAACGGTCCACGAAGTTGCCGGCAGGCAACTCGGGGTCGATGCCGGAGAAGCGGAAGTCGATCCAGCCCCGACAGGCCGGCAGCAGCCTGATGAAGTGGCGGCGCTCGGCGAAGTGCTGCTGCCATTGTTCCAGCGGTATGCGTTCCACCTCCTGCGCGGTGTTGAAGGTCTCCCAGTCGTCGCCGCGGTCGTAGAAGCCGGTGACTAGCCAGTGGTCGGGGGTGCGCACCGCCGCCGCCTCGGTGCCGGGCACGTGGTAGTAGTAGGCGACGCTCTCCACGTCGTCGTCGCGCGAGCCGCAGCGGAACGAGAGCGATGACTCGAACGCGATGGGATCGGGACCGAAGAAACGGTAGATGACGCCGTCCTGGTCGGTACGCCCGCCCCACTTGTGGTAGGGAGACCCGATCCAGCGCGACTGGTTGAGGTGGAATCCCCAGGAAAACCCGAAGTCGTCTTCCATGTTGATGCCGCGAATCACGTTGGGTGCGGTCTCGCCGTCGACCAGGATCGACATGCCGCCGGTGTGGTAGATCATGTCGGTCGGATTGCGCTGCTTGACCCCGAGCACGATTCCGGCCAGGAAGCCGCTGCCCGACACCTCGGCCATGCGGTAGGAACTGTTGCGCGGCGGCGCCGGAGTGTAGCGGTTGTGCTCGGCACCCAGGCGGAACGGCGTCAGCGGCGCGGCGCGGTCGTACTGGTGCCAGTCGACCATGCTGGAGACCGCCTTTTCGGGCGCGTCCTGAGCGACGTGCAGCCGGATGCGGCAGGAACGGCTGAAAGGGATCGGCAGAAACAGGTTGTAGCCGGGGCTGCCCGGCATCTTCGGGGTGTGGTAGTTGGGCAGCACGGTGTAGGCGGCGTTGGCCACCGGATAGGGCGTGAGGTCGTGCATGATGCCGAAGAACGGCTTCTGCGGCAGGTCGACCTGCGGCGTGGCGGCGCCGTCCACCGTGATCTCCAGCCTGCGTCCCGCGCCGAACAGCAGCCAGACGTGGCGCACGCAGCCGGCCCCCTCGACATCCAGGATGTCGACCGAGTGGCCATCCGCATCGGGCTCGCGGCGTACGTTCGTGGTCTGCCGCCGGGAGCGGAACTTCATCGGCAGTTGGATCATCGGCACTGCCGGGTCGGAAAAGGTGTTGGCGGTCAGATACTCGGCTATCAATTCAGCGCTCCTGTTCGCGGAGACACCACTCGTACAGGCCCGGTCCGGTGTTGCCGAGCATGCGGGTAATGAGCCTCCGCATCCGGTCGATGCTTTGCCCCGAGCCGGGGGCTGCGGCCAGATTGTTCATTTCTGACGGATCTTCATCCAGGCGGTACAGCTCGTCGGCATCGAAACGGTTCCACACGTACTTCCACTCCCCGTCGCGCACCATGACGTGGGCGGCGAACTGCTCGGGATCGTGCTGCCGCCGGTACAGCGCCTCGCCGCTGGCGATCTCCGCGAACACCGGCGCGGAGTGCGGCTCGCGGCCGGCGGTGATGTCCGCCGCGAACGATCTGCCGTCCATGGTCGCGGGCACCGGCAAGCCGGCAAGCTCCAGCAGGGTGGGAACCAGGTCGACGCCTCCCAACGGAGCCGCGACGCGCTGTCCGGCGGGGATCTCCACCGGCCAGGAGATGAGACACGGCACCCGTACCGACTCCTCGTACATCAGGCACTTCTCCACGAAGCCGTGGTTGCCGAGCATCTCGCCGTGGTCGCTGTTGACCACGAAGATGGTTTCATCGAACGTGCCGCGACGCTCCAGGCACTCCACCAGCCGGCCGATCTCGCGATCGACGTGGGTCACCAGGGCGTAGTAGTAGCGGATCACGGTGCGGAAGTCCTCGACCTTGATCGAGCCGGGCGGCACCCGGCAGCGGCGCTGGTGCTGATAGGCCGGTTTGCCCTCCAGCGGGTCATGGAAGTTGGCCGGGAAGGGGAGCCGGTCGAGCGGATAGTCGGCCAGCAGCTCCTGCGGCGGGATCATGGGCGGATGGGGATCCTTGAGCCCGACCAGCAGCAGGAACGGCCGCTCGTGCTCCTGCTCCAGAAACTCCAGCGCGCGGTCCACCGTCCAGGTGCTGCGCTGCTGGCGCGGGTCGGTGAGCACGCCCAGCGGCATCTCCTCGCCGTAGCGGAATACCCCCTCCGCGTCCAGCGCGTAGGGATTGGAGATGCCCAGGTCGTTGACGTAGTCGAAGAACGGACCGGGGAAGCTCTTGTCGTAGACGTAGCTGAAGCAGGCCCAGAAGTCGGTGAAGCCGTGCTGCGGCCTTTCGTCGCTGCCGAGGTGCCAGACGCCGGCGTTGCCGCAGGCGTACCCGTGCGGCTGGAGGAGATCCCCGATGGTGGGTACCTCGGCGGCCAGATAGCGTTCTGGATCCGCCTCGCCGGTGCAGTTGATGAACTGCCGGTGGGCGTGCGGATAGAGGCCGGTGAACCAGCTCGCGCGTGCGGGCGAGCACACCGGGGCCGCGCAGTATGCGTTCTCGAACCACACCCCCCGTGCCGCCAGCCGGTCGATGTTGGGGGTGTGGATGAGCGGATTGCCCGCGTATCCAACCGCGTCCCAGCGCAGTTGATCGCAGTTCACCCAGACGATGTTCGGCCGCGTCGCGCGCGGTGCGGCCACGCCTCGTGTCCCCGTCAGGCGCCGGTTGCCAGCGGCAGTCCGGCGTCTTCCCAGTCCTTCTTGCCGCCGCCGTACTCCAGCACCTGCTGAAAACCGAACGCTTCCAGCTTCCTGGCCGCCAGGTCGCTGGAGGGGCACTCCTCGTCGGAGCAGTAGACGATAAGCCGCTGTTCGGCCTGGTAGCGCTCGCGGCAGACGCTGCCGATGCGCTCCAGGGGGATGTTCACGGCGCCCTGAATGTGCAAGCGCTGAAACTCTTCCTCGGGCAGCACCTCGATCAGAACCGCCTCTTCCTCGGCCAGCAGGCGCTGCACGGCCTCTCGATCAATCACCGTAGCCATACGCCACACAGTATCGCACACTTTGCTGGAGAAGGAATGTTCGGTAACATTATTTTCGGCTGGACGCGACAACATTTGTTCGGTTACTTTAATTTTCTGTGAACGAACAAAACCTGGTCGGACGCGGCAGACCTCGCCGCGAGGACGTGTACCGGCGGGTCGAGACCCAGATCGGAGAAATGCGGGACCGCATGGGTGGGCTGCCGAGCCCGGCGGAAGCTGACGGGATCTGGCGCGGCATCTGGTACGAGGAAGTTCATCACTCCACGGCCATCGAAGGCAATACGCTGGTCCTGAAGCAGGTTGAGCGGCTTCTCGATGAGGGCAGGGCGGTCGGCAACAAGGAGTTGGGCGAGTACCTGGAGGTGCGTGGATACGCCGATGCCGCGGACTGGGTGTACCGGCAGGCAATCAGTCGCAGCGGGCTCTCACATCCAGGAGAGGTCCTGACTCTGGCCGAGATTCGTCACGTACACCACCAGGCAATGCAGCCGGTCTGGCAAGTGGCTCCACATCCGCATGCAACACCGCGCGAAGCACCCGGCAGCTTCCGAGAACATGACATCCACCCCTTCTCCGGCGGCATGGTTCCGGTGTCATGGCCACTCGTATCAGCAGAGATGACTACTTGGGTCAGCAGCGCCAACTCCCTGGATGCGACCCATCCGGCGTTCCCTGAGGCGCTGGCCGAGACCCACTGTCGATTCGAACAGATTCATCCCTTCCTCGATGGCAACGGCCGAGCCGGGCGACTCATCCTGAACCTCATTCTGGTTCGGCTCGGCTACCCGCCCGCGATCATTTACAAGCGGGACCGGACACGGTATCTCCGTGCTCTGCAGCGAGCGGATGAAGGCGAACCAAGCTTGCTCGGGGAGATTCTCGCTCGCGCGATTCTCGCCAGCCTGCATCGGTTCGTCATTCCTGCCGTGGCCGGTCCGGCCCGGCTTGTCCCGCTGGCCGCGCTGGAGACTCCCGAGCTGAAGGGACCGGCGCTGCGGGCCGCTGCCGCGCGCGGTCGTCTCCGCGCAACTCGTGGTTCCGACGGCCAATGGCGCAGTACGCGCCTCTGGGTGGACCAGTACCGGGCGAACCGCTATCGGCGTGGCGGTGTCGCATAACGCAAGCTCGTGGCGCCGGCCGGCGGCAGGGTCAGGCGTCCTCGGGGGCCGGGGTGGCGGCGGGCGGGGGTGCGGACTCGCGCACGCGGTGGACGGCCGCGATCATCAGCAGCGACACCGCGGCCAGGCCCACCATGCCGGGCGCCAGGCTACCGGCATGGTCGCGCACCACGCCGAGCAGCGCCGGCCCGCCGAAGCCGCCGATCTCCGCCGCGGCGAACAGCAGGCCGGCACCGACGCCGAGGTGGCGGGCGCCGACGCCCGGCTGCTCCATCAGCAGCAGCATCATCAGGGGCAGCATGGGCGCCCGCGCCATGGCCGTGACCACCGTGGCCGTCACCAGCGGTCCCTCGCGCAACAGCGTCATGCCGGCGAGCCCCGCGGCGCTCGCCAGCAGCAGCGCCATCAGAGCGACCCGTCGGCCGCCGGCGCGGGTCAGTCCCGGAACGATGAGCGCGGTCAGCAGGCCGCACAGGGTGCCGGCGGCGGTCCATCTGCCGGCCGCGGCCAGGTCGAAGCCGGCGTCCTCGAGGAACGTGGGCTGCCACGCGCTCAGACCATGGTTCACGACGAACGAACCCACCGCCAGCACCAGCAGCAGGCGCATGTTGCGGTCGCGCAGCAGCGTAAGCCAGGTCCCGCGCGGCCGTGCCGGCACCGCCGGCCGTTCTCGCGGCGGGCCGGCGCCCGGCCGGTCGCGGTAGCCGAGAGTCCACAGCAGGAGCGCGCCGGCTCCGGTCACGGTGAAGGCGAGCAATACCAGGCGCCACGATCCGACCAGGGGCAGCAGCACGCCGGCGGCAGTGGTCAGGACCACCACGCCGCCGATGGTAGGCCCGGTGGTGTAGAGGCCCGCGGCGCGGCCGCGCTCCCGCGCCGGAAACCACTCCGCCACGATCTTGGGCACGCCGATCGACACCACCGGGCCGCCGACACCGAACAGCGCCACCGCGGCGAACAGCGTCCAGAACGAGGTTGCCGCCGCACGCAGCGCCAGGGAGAGAGTGATCACCACCAACGCCAGGGCCACGGCGCGGCGTACCCCCAGCCGGTCGACGGCGGCGCCGAGGGGCAGGGCGGTGAAGATGTAGACCAGCTGCCACACGCCGAGCACCAGGCCCATGTGCGCGCTGGACAGATTCAGGTCGTGCATCACCGGCGACACCAGGGGCGCCAGGGAGCCGGAGGCGATGCCGAACGCGAAATACGCCAGCCAGCCCAGGGCCAGCATCCGCCACCGCAACGCTGCGCGCTGCCTACATCGGTCCGACGCGGCGGGTGCCCGGGTCCACGGCGTGCATCGAGGCGGCGTAGCTCTGCAGCAGCAGGTCCGCCTTGAGCGCGGCGTGCGCGGGGTCGTCCCACAGGTTGTCGAACTCGCCGGGATCCTGCTCCAGGTCGTACAGCTCTCCCAGCCCGTGGCCGTGGTACACCACCAGCTTGTAGCGCCGCTCCCGGTACATGGTGGCGCGGGTGGCGTCGGGCGCATCAAGGGCATCGAAGTACTCGCACAGCACCGCGTCGCGATGCCGCCGCGGGTCGGCGCCGCCGCTGGCCAGCGGCAGCAGGGAGCGCCCCTGCATCCACTCGGGCACCGGTGCGCCGGCGGCCTGCAACAGGGTGGGGGCGAGGTCGGTAAGCTCTACCAGTGCGTCGCTGACCAGGCCGCGGCGGATGGTATCCGGCCACGCCAGGATCAAAGGAACCCGCACCAGCCCCTCGTAGAAGCGGCACCCCTTCTGGATCAGGCCGTGGTCGCCGAGCATCTCGCCGTGGTCACTGGTGAATAGCACCAGCGTGTCGTCCGCCTGGCCGCTGTCGCGCAGCGCATCGAGCATGCGCCCCACCTGGTCGTCGATCAGCTCGAGCATGGCGTAGTAGGCCGCCTGCAGGGTGCGGGCGTCGCGCGCGGTGGCGTGCGGCGGCAGGTTCGATCGCCCGCCGGCCCGTGCGTCCGCCCCGGGGGAACCCTCCCGTCCCGGCGTCTCCGGAATCACCGGGCTGCGG
>JAKZWC010000288.1:0-4593 GCA_047515735.1 Spirochaetales bacterium
CCGCCGAGATAGCCCGCGTACCAGGCTTCTCCGGCGCCCAGTTCCTCCACCAATTCGCGAATGTCCGTAGCGCCTCGCAAAGGACGTAGCGTGATAGCTCCTTCCGCCTTCTCCACTACCACGAAGTCTTCGTGCGGCAACCAGCGCAACAGGTAGGGAGAGTGGGTGGTGACGATCACCTGGGTCTCCGCGGAGGCGGACTTCAGCAGATCGGCGATCGCCTCCAGCATGCGCGGATGGATGCCGGCCTCGGGGGACTCGAGGCAGATGAGATCAGGTGGCTTGGGGGTGACAAGCGCGACGGCGATGGCAAGGGCCAACAACGTGCCGTCGGACAGCCCCCAGGAACCTACCGGACGGGGCACATCGCGCTCTGCCAACCCGACGTAGGTCTGCCCCTCTCCAAAGATCGGAGACACGAGCCGCTCCACCGTGGGGACACACCCCTTGAGGAACTCCAGTGCGTCTTCAAGCGCCGAGTCGCCGTCCGAGAACAGAGTGTGGATGACCGTGGCAAGGTTGCCTCCGGCATAGTCCAGTCGATATTCCCGTTTGATCGGCTTGGGTCCCCTGGTCTCTCTCGGAACGAGATCGTAGAAACACCAATCGGGAAGGCGTAACGGTGTATTCATCAGTGACGGAGCCTTTCCGACAACATGCTCAATCACACTGAAGGATCGGCCCCTATGACCGATCAGATCCCCGTGGGGAGTGAAACACGTTCGCCACGCCGCTCGATCCACGGCGTACCGCCGTTTACCACGAGCGACTCGGTGTCGGTCACGGCATCGCCGTTGTCGAGCGTCTGGATTGCGGCCGAGTATGTCACGCGGAAGTCCGCCTCCTGCTCGAATTCGACGCCGACTTCGAGTTCGGAATCAGACCGACCGCCCCATATCAGTTCCGTCCAGCCACCTCTGACTTCGACCTGGTCGTCCAGCTCCCCACCCTTCCACGCAAAAGAGTCGATAAACCGGAGAGCATCGACCAGGTTTGACTTTCCGGATCCGTTGGGACCGATCAGCACTCGCGCCGGAGATCGCACCAGGACGTACACCTCGACAGTGTGGCGCGAGGATCGCGGCGCTGGAACGGCGGTGGTCACCATCCCATCCGGGCGCGCAGGGTGCTGATGTGGGCGAGGTGGTGACGCGAGTGCCAGGCATAGCTCTGGATGACCCGGCTCACTGTCATGGGACCGCCGTCGGGATGGTGCAGCGTGCGTAGAAGCGACTCCTGGTCCAGCGCCCGCAGGACAGCTACCCAGCGCGCATGCAGCGCCTCGAGGAGGCTCAGCGACGCCGCGAGTGAGGTAGTGTTGGCGTCCGGCAGCTCGGCCCACGCCGCCTCGTCGTACGGCTTGATGACCGGCGCCTCCTCGGTGAGGGCGAGCTTGGTGCGGATGTAGGCGTTCAGGTGGCTGTCGGCCAGATGATGCACCACTTGGCATACGCTCCAGCCGCCGGGACGGTACGGAGTGGCGAGCTGGCTCGCGGCGAGATCCTGCACCAGCTCGCGCAGCTCGGCGGGAAGCGCCGCGATCGTGTCGATCCAGTGCTCGTGTTGCTGCCGGGTCGGACGCGGCTCCTCGCGGAACTGCCCGATGGGGCATCTGAGCTCGTCCAAAGCGGTTTCCACGTCGCCGATTATGCCGCCGGCGTCTCCCCGCGTCGATACGCCGGTATGCTATGGTTCCATTGCCTGAATACACACTTGCGCGACCGCACGGTCTACGGGTAGGGGCCGAGGGAGGACAACATGGCCGATACGGTGGTGATAGCCGGAGCACTGGACACCAAGGGGGAGGACTTCGCCTTCGTCAAGGAGCTGATCGAGGAAGCCGGGCTGGCTACCCTGGTGGTGGACTTCGGAGTAATGGGAGAGCCCGCCTTCGCCCCCGACGTGACCCGCCAGGAGGTGTGCGCGGCCGGCGGCGGGGACCTCGGACACTTGGCGTCGGGAAGCCACAAGGACGAGGCGATGGCCACCATGGCGCGGGGGCTCGCCGCGGTGGTGAGCCGGCTGCACGGCGCGGGGCGGCTGGACGGCATCATCGGCATGGGGGGCAGCGGCGGCACCTCGCTGGCCACCACCGCCATGCGCGAGTTGCCGGTGGGAGTGCCCAAGGTGATGGTCTCCACGGTGGGCGGCGGCGACGTCAGCGCCTTCGCCGGCACCAAGGACATCACCTTCATGCCCTCGGTGGTGGACGTGGCCGGCATCAACCGGATTAGCCGCGATATCTACGCCAACGCGGCCGGGGCCATCGCCGGCATGGTACGCACGCGCGCCCGCGCCGCGGCGGCGCCCGCCGGCGGCGAGCGGCCGCTGCTCACGGCGTCGATGTTCGGCAACACCACCACCGCCGTGGAGCACGCCCGCGGCATCCTCGAGGCCGCCGGCTACGAAGTGCTGGTGTTCCACGCCACCGGCAGCGGCGGGCGCACCATGGAAGGGCTGATCAGCGACGGCTATATCGCCGGCAGCCTGGACGTCACCACCACCGAGCTGGCCGATACGGTCTGCGGCGGGGTGTTCGACGCCGGTCCCGAGCGCTGTCTGGCGGCGTCCCGCACCGGCATCCCGGCGGTGGTGGTTCCCGGCTGCGTGGACATGGCCAATTTCGGCGGCCCCGAGACGGTGCCGGCGCACTACCGCGACCGGCTGCTGTACGAGTGGAACCCGGACGTCACCCTGCTGCGCACCAACGTCGAGGAGAATCGCCGCATCGGCGAGATGATCGCCGCGGCCGTGAACGCGGCCACCGCCGCGGTGGCAGTGGTGGTACCCCTCGGCGGGGTGTCGATGCTGGACAGCGCCGGCGAGCGGTTCTGGGATCCGGCGGCCGACCGCGCCTGCTTCGACGCGATCCGCGACAACCTGCGCGAAGGCATCCCGTACCTGGAGGATGAGCACAACATCAACGACCCGGCGTTCTCGGGCCGGGTCGCCAACCTGCTGCTGGAGATGCTGCAATGACGGGTATTCCGCGCCAGGAGATCCTGCGCCGGCTGCGCGCCCAGGCGGCGGCCGGTACCCCGGTGGTGGGCTGCGGCGCAGGCACCGGCATCTCGGCCAAGCTCGCCGAGGCGGGCGGCGCCGACCTGATCATCATCTACAACTCCGGCCGCTACCGCATGGCCGGACGCGGTTCTCTGGCCGGGATGATGCCCTACGGCGACGCCAATGGCATCGTGGTGGAGATGGCCTCCGAGGTATTGCCGGTGGTCAAGGACACGCCGGTGCTGGCCGGGGTGTGCGGCACCGACCCGTTCCGCCTGTTGCCGGTGTTTCTCAGGCAACTCAAGGAGATCGGCTTCTCCGGCGTGCAGAACTTCCCCACGGTGGGCCTCATCGACGGCGAGTTCCGGATCAACCTGGAAGCCACCGGGATGGGCTACGACAAGGAGATCGAGGCGATCCGGCTGGCGCACGAAATCGACCTGTTCACCTCCCCCTACGTGTTCGACGCGGAGCAGGCGGAGGCGATGGCCCGCGCCGGGGCAGACCAGCTCGTCGCCCACGTCGGGCTGACCACCTCGGGCAGCATCGGCGCCGGCGTCGCCCTGACCCTGGAGCAGGCCATCGAGCGGGTGCTGGCGATCGCCGCGGCCGGCCGCCGGGTACGCGACGACCTGCTGGTGATCTGCCACGGCGGGCCGTTCGACGAACCGGAAACGGTCACCGAGGCACTGGCGCGCATGCCCGGCATCGACGGGTTCTTCGGCGCCTCGTCGATCGAGCGGCTGCCCACCGAGCGCGCCATCACCGGCCAGGTGCGGGCGTTCAAGTCCGCGCCCCTGGCGTCGCGATAGCCCGTTCCGACGGGCCCGGCTACTCCAGCACGAAGTCGCGTTCGGCCGTGGAGTAGGCGATGATCATCTCCGCATCCTCGGCGCCGCCGTTGGTGCCGTTGTGGAACACCCCGGCGGGGACCGAGATGGTATCGCCGGGCTGCATGGCGAACGACTCGTCGCCGAGCGTGTGGGTGATGGTCCCGCGCAGCAGGTAGAGCACCTCTTCGCAGGTGTTGTGGCAGTGGCGCGGGTTGGAGGTGCCGGCCTTGATGACCACGTGTCCGAGGGTGAGCCCGTCGGCGTTGCCGATGGCGGCGTTCGCCAGCCAGCGCAGCGCACCCCAACTCTCCTTCTGGCGGGCGGCGAGACTCTCGTTGTCCCGGTACATCGTTCGTTCCATGGCGTTTGCTCCTTTGCAAGGCAAGTGATATCCACTGGCGATTGTGCTGGGTGACCACGTTCCTGTCGACCCGGTCGAACCCGGAGGAGTGCACAGCGCCGAGCCTCTGCGTCGCCACCCGTTGCTATGGGTTCGTCTCGGGCTCTGCCGTCGCCGCGAGGCTTCGCCAGCGCCTCCGTGCAGGCGGCTGCAACATTCATGCCGGGATCAGTGACGCCACTGAGCACCGGAAGTGTAAGCGAAAGCGCCGCACCGCATCGACCTTCGTATTACCGCCGGGTGCGAACGCCAAAAGCGGTAGCAAATCATTGACTCTGGGGCAGAAAAAAGGTCTACCTACCCCACAACACCACACCATGGGGAGGTAGACCATGAATACGGAAGAACTTATAGCGG
>JAKZWC010000289.1:0-2684 GCA_047515735.1 Spirochaetales bacterium
CGCGGGACTCTGCGAGTTCCTGAGTCCCTACGGTCCGCTGACCCGGTTCCCGGAGTTTCTCGACGCGCCGCCGCAGCGGATTCGCCTGTTCGAGGCGGACGCGGGGCTGCGCAGTCCGTTCGTAAGCGTCCGCCAAACCACACCTTACCGAGCCTGAAATAGCAGAGCCATTGTTCGTCCCGGAGGGACGAACAATGAGACAGGGGCGTGATTATTGGAGCCAGCAGGTAGCAGCGTGGCGGCGGAGCGGGCAGTCGAAGAAAGCGTATTGCGAGAAGCACGGTGTGTCCTACTGGTCGCTGCGGCATTGGACGGCCAAGCTGTCGGCGCCGACAACGTCGGCAGCGCCCGAGGTCCATCCACTGGTGGAACTGGAGCCGGTCGGCGCCGCCGAGGCATCCGCACCGATCGAGTTGGTGGTAGGCGAGCGCTACGTGCTGAAGCTGTGGCCGCAGGTGCGAGCGGCGCAGCTGCGCGAGGTGCTGGCAGTACTGGAGGGCGGTCGGTGATCCATCTGGAGTTGGGTACGGCGCGGATCTTCGTGCGGCCGGGAGCGACCGACATGCGCAAGCAGATCAACGGGCTGGTGCTGCTGGTGCAGGAGCAGATGCAGCTGAGCCCGTTCGAGCCGGCGTTGTTCGTGTTCTGCAACGCGCAACGGCGGGTGCTGAAAGCGGTGTACTGGGATCGGACGGGATTCTGTCTGTGGATGAAGCGGCTGGAGAAGGGACGTTTTCCGTGGCCGCGGACGGCCGATCAGGCGCGCCGTCAGATCGACGCACAGGAGCTGCGGATGCTGCTGCTGGGGATCGATTTCTGGAACGCGCATAGGGAGCTGAAGTACACCGAAATCGCCTGAGAAATTGTCGATATAGCGCCTGAAAACACTTGCATAATTGGCGTATTTCATGCTAGAGTATAGACATGTCAAGTGCACTTTCGGTCGCCCAAGAACGCGATCAGTTGCGCTTGGAGAATCGTCGACTGGAGACCAGGACCAGTGAACTCGACAGCAAACTCCAGGAACTGAACAGGAAGCTGGAACTCTACGAAGAAGAGCTGGCCTGGTACAAGAACAAGCTGTACGGGCGCAGCAATGAACAGCTCAGCGACGCCGAGCGGTTGCAGATACGGTTGTTCGACGAGATCGAAGCCAGCGCCGACCGCGAAGCGCCAGAGGATGAGCCGGCACCGGAACTGGCGGCGGCTCCAACCCGCCGGCGACCGCGCCGGAAACCGCTGCCGCAGTCGCTGCCACGGGTCGAGCGGATCATCGATCTGCCCGAGGAACAGCAGCAGTGTGCCTGTGGCCACCGCTTGGTGCGGATCGGCGAGGAGAGCTCGGAGAAGCTGGACGTGATTCCGCCGCGGGTGCAGGTGCTCCGCACCGTGCGCCCCAAGTACGCCTGCCATCACTGCGAGGGCTCCGGCGACGAAGAGCATCCTGCGGTACGGGTAGCGCCGCCGCCGCCAGCGCTGATCCCGAAAGGGCTGGCCAGCGAGGGGTTGCTGGCGTTCATCGCCACCGCCAAGTTCTGCGACGCGTTGCCGCTGTACCGGCAGGAGCAGCAGTTCGCGCGCCTCGGGGTGGAGCTGTCACGGCGCACGATGTCGGACTGGAGGATCGCGGTCGCTGGCGCGTGTGTGCCGCTGCTGGAGGCGTTGCACGCCAAGCTGCGCGCCGGACCGAAACTACAGATTGACGAGACCACGGTGCAGGTGCTGAAGGAACCGGGGCGTGCCAACACCACCATCAGCTACCTGTGGGTGGCGCGCGGCGGCCTGCCATCGGAGCCGGTGCTGGTGTACCGCTACGAGCCGAGCCGCGGCGGCCACGTCGCTGCCGACATCATCGGCGACTACCAGGGCTACGTGCAGACCGACGGCTACGAGGCCTACGACCGTCCGTGTAGTCAGCCGGGGGTCCGGCACGTGGGGTGTTGGTCGCATGTGCGGCGGCCGTTCAAAGAGGCGGCCGACGCGTTGGGCAAGGTTTCGAGCCGCGCCGGTGCGGCGCTGCAGGCGCTGAGCTTCATCGCCAAGCTGTACCGCGCCGAGTCGGAGTTATCCAAGTATCGCGCCACCGACCCCGACCGGTTCGTCGCCGAGCGCCGTGCCCGAGTCGAGCCGGTGCTGAAGCAACTGCACCTCTGGCTGCTGCGCAAGCACGATCAGGTGCTGCCCGGCTCGGCGCTCGGCAAGGCGGTCGCCTTCGCCTTGAGCCAGTGGCCGAAGCTGATCCGCTATTTGGAACACGCGCAGCTTACCCCGGACAATAACGCCTGCGAGCAGGCGATCCGGCCCTTCGTGGTGGGACGCAAGAACTGGCTGTTCTCTGGAAGTCCGCGCGGCGCGGCTGCAAGCGCGACCCTGTACAGCCTGATCGAGACCGCCAAGGCCAACGGCCTCGAGCCGTACTGGTATCTGCGCGAACTCTTCGAGAAGCTGCCCCATGCCCGCACCCAGGCCGACTACCTCTCGCTCCTGCCGACCGCCCGGCCCTCGCCGCCTCCGTCGTAGAGACTGGGTTTACCGGTCGCTTACGTTGCAGATAGAAACGGACGATAGTACGCTCCGTGAGGGACCACGTCCCACCCCAGCGACCTATGCGCCTTCGGTTGTTGGCCTGCGGCGACGGCGCTCGGTTCGTCGCCCCCAAAGTCAAGCTGATGACGCCTTCCCGC
>JAKZWC010000290.1:0-10034 GCA_047515735.1 Spirochaetales bacterium
CTCACCGGCACCCTGAGCACCGGTCTGGCGCTGCTGCGTGCGGTCGACCCGGAATTCAAGACGCCGGCGGCCTCGGATTATCTATACGCGTCTGCGATCACCTTCTTCCTGGTGCTGCCGCTGATCCTGATCATGGGCTTCCCGGCCCTGGCGTACGCCACCGGCAACGCGACCCTGTACCTCATCGCGCTGGCCGTACTGCTGTGCTACGTTGCACTGGTGGCGGCCGGATTCGCGATTCTGGCGCGCAAGTCCGGGACCACCGGCTTCAGCGCCGTCACCCGCGTGTGGTTCACGCCCTCAACGCCAAACCGAGGCTGATCTACGTCAGCCGCCGATGCGCTTGGCTTGCCAGCCGCGGGCAGTCAGCTCAGCCACGATCAGATCGCGGTGGTCGCCCTGGATCTCTATGCTGCCCGCCTTGACCGTGCCGCCCGAGCCACAGCGACGCTTGAGGTCGGCGCCCAGCTCGACGAGCTCCGCTTCGCTCAGGGGCAGGCCGGTGATCAGCGTCACCCCCTTGCCCTTGCGGCCCTTGGTCTGGCGGCTCACCCGTACCGCTCCGCCGGCGCCCGGCCGCCGCTGCCGGCGCTCGGTGGCGCAGACACACTCGGCAACTGGCCTGCCGCAGTGCGGACACAGGCGCCCCTCCTCACTGGAGTAGACGAACCCCTCGCCGCCGCGGGAGCGTCTCACGCGCGTGCCGTCTTGCTGCCCGTCATCGCGCCACCGTAGCACGAGCCGACGCGGTGCGACTCGCGGTAGCCGCCAGCAGGCTGGCCCAAGGGGAGCGCCGCGGCTTATGCTGGCAGCCATGGGAACCAGTAAGGTACGGGTTGGCGTAGTGGGCGCCGGGGCCAACACGGTAAGCCGGCATTTTCCGGGGCTGCTGCAGCAGCCGGACGTGGAACTCGCCAGCGTCTGCAACCGCAGCCGCGAGTCGTCGCAGCGCGTGGCGCAGCAGTTCGGGATCGGCGCGGTGTACGAGAGCTGGCCGGAGCTGGTGGCGGCGGACGACAGCGACGCCATCGTGATCGGCACCTGGCCCTATCTGCACTGCCCCATCACGCTGGCGGCGCTGGACGCGGGCAAGCACGTGTTGTGCGAGGCGCGCATGGCGATGAACGCCGGCGAGGCGCGCGCCATGCTGGCCGCGAGCCGGCACCGGCCCGAGCTGGTGGCCCAGATCGTGCCCGCCCCCCACACCCTGGGGGAGGACGGCACCATGCGCCGCTACCTCTCCGAGGGACGCCTCGGCGACCTGCTGGCGGTGGAGCTGATCGACAGCAGCACGTTCCGCACCGAGGGGCCGCTGCACTGGCGCCACCAGCGCGAGCTGAGCGGGTTCAACATCATGACTCTCGGCATCTGGTACGAAGCGATGCTGCGCTGGGCGGGACCGGCCACGCGGGTGGCGGCGTTCGCCCGCACCTTCGTGCCCGTGCGCGCCGACGCGGACGGGGTGCGCCGGGCAGTCCCGATCCCGGACCATATCGACGTGCTCGGCGACCTGGCATGCGGTGCCCAGCTCCGCATGCAGGTATCGCAGGTGACCGGCCTCCGGCCCAGCGGCGCATGGCTCTGCGGCAGTGAAGGCACCCTGCACCGCGACGCCGACGGTGGCCTCCACTACGGCGCGCGCGGCGACAGCGCCCTCGCCCCGGTCGCCATCGAGCCGCGGGATGTGGGCGCCTGGCGGGTGGAGGAGGAGTTCATCAACGCCATTCGCGGGCGCGAACAGGTGTCCCATACCCGCTTCGCCGACGGCGTGCAGTACATGGAGTTCACCGCCGCGGTCCACCGCAGCCTGGAGAGCGGCCGGGCCGCGGCCGTCGCGGGGTTGTAGCAACTCCCTGTCCGACAGGCACGGCACGCCGCCGGGCAGCCGGGTCTGCCGCACGGGCGGTCGCGACGACGCGCCGATCCCGGGCATGATAGGGGCCGACATGGGAAACCGCATCTACGTGACCCGCCAGCTCCGCAACCCGGAGTTCGCCTCACCGGCGCGCAGTGCCGGGCTGGAACAACTGGCTACGCTGGCCACGGTGGAGGATCAGCCGGCCGGGCTGAGCGCCGCCGAAGCCACCGGCGTGATCGCCGTGATCGCCGACTCGGCGCCGTTTCGCGACAGCTTCTACGCCGCCGCGGCCGAGCTCCGGCTGGTGGCGCGCTGGGGCGTGGGGTTCGATCAGGTCAACGTCGCGGCGGCCACGCGCCATGGCGTGCTCATCACCATTACGCCGGTGCACATGGACAGCGTGGCGGAGTACACCATCGCGCAGTGGTTCGCCACCATGAAACGCCTCTACACGCTCAACCGCAACGCGCATCGCGACGACAGGCGGGTGCTGCGCTGCTTCGACGTGCAGGGCTCGACCCTCGGCCTGTACGGGTTCGGTCGTATCGGCCAGGAGGTGGCGCAGCGGGCCGTGCCGCTGCTCGGTCCGGCCGGCCGGCTGCTGGTGTACGACGTGCGCCCGGATATCGGCCAACTCGCCGCGCAGTTCGGCGCCGAAGCGGTGGCGGAGCCGGAGGTGCTGTTCCGCGAGTGCGACACGGTCTCGCTGCACGTCTCCGGCGACGCCACCATCGTCGGCCGGGAGCTGCTGGCGCTGATGCAACCGCACGCGTCGCTGATCAATCCCTCGCGCGGCAATCTGGTCGACGACGCGGCGGTGCACCGTGCCGTCGAGCAGGAGCGGCTGTACTACTACGTGGTCGACGACCCGGTAAACGGGCCGCGTGCGATCCACCGCGATCACCCGCGCATCATCGCCACCAACCACAGCGCCGGTATCACCGTCGAATCGTCGGGACGTCTCGACGCCGCAACTTTCGAACAGGTGAACGCGGCGGTAGCGGGACGGCGGCCGGCGTACGTGCTCAACCCGGAGGCGCTGGACCATCCGCGGGTACGCGGCTGGCTCGCCACCACTACCGAGGAGCAGTAATGGCAACCATCACCCACCTGCAGGTACGCGACATCCGGTTTCCGACCTCCGCCAACCTGGACGGTTCGGATGCGGTGCACACCGATCCCGACTACTCGGCCGCCTACGTCGTTCTGTACACCGACCAGGCGGGACTGGAGGGGCACGGCATCACCTTCACCCTGGGCCGCGGCACGGAGATCTGCATCGCCGCGGTGCGTGCCCTGCAGCACCTCGTGGTCGGCCGCACGCTGGAGCAGATCAGCGCCGATCTGCGCGGCTTCTGGCGCGCCCTTACCAACGACAGCCAGCTGCGCTGGATCGGACCCGAGAAGGGCGCCATCCACCTGGCCACCGCGGCGCTGGTCAACGCGGTGTGGGACCTGTATGCCAAGCACGAGGACAAGCCGCTGTGGCGGCTGCTGGCGGAGATGACTCCCGAGCAACTGGTCGCCTGCGTCGACTTCCGCTACCTCACCGACGCCCTCACGCCGGAGGAGGCGCTGGAGCTGCTGCGCGAGCACGCTCCCGGCAAGGCGCAGCGCAGCGCCGAGCTGCGCCGAATCGGGCTGCCGACCTACACCTCGTCCGCGGGCTGGCTGGGATACAGCGAGGACAAGGTGCGGGCACTGTGCCGGCAGTACCACGCCGGCGGCTGGCGCGCGTTCAAGATGAAGGTAGGCTCGGACGACGCCCAGAACGTCCGTCGCGCCGCGGTGATGCGCGAGGCGCTGGGAGGCGACTGCCACCTGATGTTCGACGCCAACCAGGTGTGGGACGTACCCGAGGCGATCGCCCACATGGCGCCGCTGGCGCGGTTCGATCCGCTGTGGATCGAGGAACCGACCTTTCCCGACGACGCCATGGGCCACGGCGCCATCGCCAGGGCGATCGCCCCCATCGGTGTTGCCACCGGCGAGCACTGTCCCAACCGGGTGGTGTTCAAGCAACTGATGCAGGCCGCGGGCATGGCGTTCTGCCAGGTGGACGCGTGCCGCCTGGGCGGCGTGAACGAGGTGCTGGCGGTGTTGCTGCTGGCGGCGAAGTTCGGCATCCCGGTTTGCCCCCATGCCGGCGGTCTCGGCCTGTGCGAATACGTCCAGCACCTGTCCGCGTTCAACTACGTGGCGGTGGCGCCGAGTCTGGAGGGGGTGCTGATCGAGTACTCCGATCACCTGCACGAGCACTTCGTCGACCCGGTGGTGATTCGCGATGCGCGCTACGTGCTGCCGGAGGCCCCCGGCTACAGCATCACGATGCAGCCGGCCTCACTCGACCGCTACGAGTACCCGCACGGCGCGGCGTGGGCCGGCCGCTGATTCGACCCAGGCCGGCTCGTCAGGTCAGTTCCAGGCCCAGCTCCGCACCGCGGGCGGTGATCTGCTGCCAGGTCTCCGGCTCCACGAAGATGCCCTCCTGCCGGCGCTGCCGGCGGGTAGCGGCTTCGATCTCGCCCGGCATCAGCACCGCGTCGAAGCCCGCCGCCGGCGGCGACGACTTGACGAAGGCGATGAAACGGTCCGCCTCGGCATGGAACTCTTCCCGGGTACCGAACTCGGTGATGCTCAGCGCCAGCAACAGCACGCCGTTGCTGAGCTGACTGCCGGGGCGCCCGATACAGCCGTTTCCCGTCAGCGCCCCGGCCAGCAGCTCGATGGCCACGTTGAGCCCGTAGCCCTTGTGGCCGGCGGTGATGCCGCCCAGGGGCTGAATGCTGCCGCGCGGCTCCTCGTACAGCACCCGCGGGTCATTGGTCGGAGCGCCGGCGGCATCCAGCAGCCACCCGTCGGGGGTTGCCTCGCCGCGGTTGCGCTTGAGGCGTACCTTGCCCTCCGCCACCACCGTGGTGGTCATGTCGATGACGAGCGGCTCGCCGGACGAGGTGGGGATCCCCTTGGCCAGCGGATCGGTGGCCAGGCGCGACTCGGTGCCGCCCCACGGCGCCATCCGGTAGGCGGGAATGCCCACGGCATTGACGTAGAGCAGCCCGATCATGTCGCGGCGGGCGATGCTGTCGACGTAGCTGCCGAGACGGCCGATGTGGTTGGCGCCGCGCACGGCAACGGCTCCCAGTCCATGGGCCCGGGCCTTCTCGAGCACCACTTCCACGGCGCGCGTCATGGTGACCTGACCGAAGTCCCAATGCCCGTCGAGCAGCGCGGTCGCGGATCCCTCCCGCACCACCTCGACCGCGGCGTCGGGGTCGATTTCGCCCTTGGCCATGCTGTCCAGATACTGCGGCACACGGATCACTCCGTGGGAGCCGTGACCGGTCAGGTTGGCATCGATGAGCAGCTCGGCAACGGTGCTCGCCTTGGCCGGCGGGGTTCCGGCGGCGCTGAAAATACTGGTAACGGTTTCGGTGAGCTGATGCGCTGTGAACGTCGGCATGGCGCCCACTCTATGCCGGGAAGGCGCCGCATTACGACCGCGCCCCGGTGCCCATTGCCGGCGGCGGCTGCGCCTTCCCCTGGTCAGTGCGTGAAGATGGAGCCACGCACGTAGCGCGCCTCCTCGGAGGCCAGAAAGGCAAACACCGGGGCGATCCCCTCCGGCGGTATGAGCTGCCGCAACGCCTGCTCATACTGCGCGCGGTCGCCGTCGTGGCGGTATACCGCGCGCAACTGCGCCACCTTCAGCGGCGTGTCGACGGAGCCGGGACACACGTCGTGGACCCGGATGCCATGCGGCGCCAGTCGCTGGGCCAGCACCATCCCGAGCCCGTGCGTGGCGCCCTTGCTGGAGCCGTAGGCGAACGACGAGCTGCCACCGGTCACGCCGGCCCCGGAACTGCACAGCACGATCACACCCGACCGGCGTTCGATCATCGCCGCCGCCACCTGCTTGCTCATCAGGTAGGAGCCCTTGAGGTTCACGTCGAGCACCTCGTCCCACACCGCGTCCGGGAACTCGGTGAGGTCCACCGCCGCACCCTGCAGCACCCCTGCCAGATGCAGCAGTACGTCGACGCCGCCGCCCAACCAGTCGATCGCGGCGGCAACGCCGGCGGCCACCTCATCGGCGCTACGCACGTCCGTGTGCCAGTAGCGGGCACGCCCTCCGGCCGCGCCGATCGCGTCCACGGTAGCGGCTCCGTCCTTGTCGTTGATGTCCAGCGCCGCCACGGCGGCGCCCTCGGCGGCCACCAGCCGCGCGGTAGCCGCCCCGATTCCGGAAGCCGCGCCGGTTACGATGATCTTTCTGCCTGCGAGTCTCACACCTATCCCCTACCATACCGGCGGCGAAGTGCCCAGCCGATATCACTGCCGGGCGGCTGCACGGTGTAGGATTGCGCATGCGCCTCGGGCTGTTTCTCATTCTGCCGCAACCGGCGGGCGTGTCGCAGACGCAGGTGTTCGGCAGTGCGCTGGAAGACGCCGTATTGGCCGAACGCCTGGGGTTCGACAGCGTGTGGGTGACCGAGCATCACGGCTCGGCCTACGGCCTGGCGGCGGCGCCCTCGGTGATCGCCGGAGCAATCGCCGCCCGCACCGAGCGTGTCGCCATCGGCTACGCGGTGAACGTGAGCCCCCTGCATCACCCGATCCGGCTGGCGGACGACATCGCCACGGTGGACCACCTGTCGCGCGGACGCGTGATCGCCGGCTTCGGCGCCGGTTACTCGCCGGTGGAGTATCGCCAACTGAGCGCAGACTTCGGTGACCGTCACCGTCGCCACCACGACACCGTTGCCACCGTCATCGAGCACTGGAGCCGGAGCCCGGGGCTGCGCCCGCACCAGCGCCCCCACCCGCCGGTCGCCGTCACCGGTGCCGCCCCCGAATCCGCGAGCTGGGCGGCGCGCAGCGGGTTCGACCTGCTCACCCTGGGCGACGAGCGGCACACGGAGCGTCTGCTCCAAGCGTATCGGCAATGCGACGGAACGCCCGAGGCGGCACGGCCGGGGCGCTTCGGTCTCCTGCGCAGCATCTGCGTGGCGGACGAGGCGGCGGCCACTGACGGAATCCCGGCTCAGGTTCGCGCCGCGACCCGGTGGACCCTGGAGCACCGCAATCGGATGGTGGAGCAGCCGCCGCCGAGCGGGCAGGAGCTGGCGGCCTACCTCAGTCAGCGCACCGTGGTCGGCAGTCCGGCGCTGCTGCGTCGGACGCTGCAGCGACTGGCCGCCCTGGGCGTCGACGAGCTGCTGTGCTGGTGCCGCTGGGGAGCCCTGGCCGCCAGCACCGTACATGCCACCATGCGCGCCCTGACCGCCATCCGCGACAGCTCTCAGGCGGACGTCTCGCTGTGAAAGTACAGGATGAAGGTCCCCAGCCAATGGCTCACCGCGTAGCCGCCGGTGAACGCCGCCGCGACCGCGGCCTGCGCCGCCTGCCGGGCCGTTCGGGCCGCGGAGCGCCAGTGTTCGCTCGCTGCCGCACCGTGGCCGGCGATAGCGTGCAGACACCAGGCGCGATGGAACACCAGCCCCAACAGGTGCGCCGTCTGCGGATCGCCCGCGGCTGCCGACGGCACCGCGGCCAGCAGCGGCGGCAGCGCCGCGGGCGGCAGAAACCGGTGTAGCCAGGGGCGGTAGGAGCCGTGCGGCAGTACCCGCCGCATCAGCTCGGCCTGCGCCAGACAGGGCGACAGGAAGTCGCTGCCCGACGGCTCGTAGCGGGTGGGACACGCGCTGTCGGTGAGAAACAGCCGGCGCGCTTCTGCCGCCAGCGCGGCGGCTGCGTCCTCCCGTCCCAGCGTACCGAGAGCATCCAGCATCAGCGCCAGCGAGAATGCCGAGTTGGCGTGCAGCCCGCTCCGAATCGGCGCCGGAAGGCGCCGGAAGTAGACAACCGCACGCGCCGTCAGCAGTTCCGCCAGGGGTTGCAATGCCTCCCGCCAGCGCGCCGCCGGAGCCGCGTCGAGCCGGGCCAGCTCGGCCGCCAGCGCCAGCAGCCACGCCCAGCCGTAGGGTGCCTCGAAGAAGCGCGCCTCGGGGCGGCGCAGGTAGGCGACTTCCGCCGCGACGGCGCCGGGCGTCAGGTGGCGGCTCAGCACCGCGGCGGTGCGAGTGTTCGTGTCCGCCCGCGGCAGCAGGCGCATGATCCGCGCCAGGCACCAGTGGGCGTGCACCGCCGAGTGCCAGTCGAAGCAGCCGCCGAACGCCGGATGCAGCCGCGCCCCGCTGTCGGCGGGCGCCGTATGGACGTGGTGAGGGGCGTACGGGTAGGCACGGTCGATGCAGGCCAGCGCCAGCCGCGCCAGCCGCGGGTAGAGCGTGACGGCGGCCAGGCTCACGGCGGACCTCCGGAGCGCGCACCGCCGGAGCGGAAACGACGGTTGAACTGCACCGAAGCCACCGCGGGATCGGCCTCCAGACGCGCCTTCAGCTCGCTCAGATCCTGGTCCTCGCGCAGGCGTACCAGGCTGAACTCGCCGTCGCCGGGGCTCACCTCCAGCAGCCCGTGGCGGCGTATCAACGCGGCGGCCGCCACGGCTCGTTCCGCGCGGCTGCGCGCCGCTCCGCTCCAGCGCACCACCAGGGTACGCGGGTCGGCGTCCGCCGGCGGCGCGGCATCGGCCGCACTGCGCAGGGCGGCCGCCGGCGCCGGCGGCCGGCACCGCAACGGCGGCACCGCGACCTCCGCGCGCGGGGGGTATGCCCCGAGCAGTGCGAACACGTCGAGCAGCCCGGCGCCGTAGCGCTCGTCCCATCCCGCCGGCCCCAGGTCGGACGCCGAGTCGGCCAGCAGCACGCGGGCGTCCTCCAGGGTGAGGTCCGGAGCGCTGCTCGCCAGCAGTGCCAGCGCGCCGGACAGGAATGGCGCGGCGAACGAGGTGCCCTGCTGCCGGCGGGTGGACCACGACCCGTCCGGTTCTACGGCGAGCACTTCGAGCGCGGCGCTACCGGCGCCGCCCGGGGCCACCAGGTCCAGCCGCCGGCCGTAGTTGGAATAGGAGGCGAGCATGCGGTCGGCGCCAGTCGCGCCCACCGCCAGGGCGCAGCCGGAGCTGGCCGGCGCCCGCACCGCCACCCTCTCGGGCGCTTCGTTGCCGGCGGCGGCGACCACGATCGCCCCCTCCCCGGTGGCCCGGTGGAAGGCGCTCTGCAGCACCGCGGAGACGGCATCCCGCTCCGGATCGGTGATGCTCACGTTGATGATCTTGGCCGCGCGCGGCGGCAGCGTTCCGGAGTCGTTGGCCAACCCCGCCGCATAGCGCACTCCCTGCGCCAGGTCGTAGTCGGTACCTTCCCCGTTCACGTCGATTACCCGTACCGGCATGACGGTGATGATGCGCCCCGCGGACCAGTCCATGCCGGCCACGTAGCCGTTGCCGGCGGCGGCGGCGATGACGCCGGCAACCGCGGTACCGTGCCAGGCGCCCTCGGCGTAGGCGTCGGAGTCGATCCCGTCACCGTCGGTCCCCAGCCCCGCGCTGACGAAATCGTAACCGGCGTCGGGGTCGAAGCCGGCGCTCAGATCCGGGTGCGGGAGGTAGCCGCCGTCGAGGACCGCGACGATCACCGGCCGCGGCGCCGGCAGCCTGCCGCCGGCTATGGCCTGCCATACGGCCGGCAGCCTGATCTGCTCCAGCCACCAACGGCCTCGCGCGTCGTCCGGGATCCCACCGGGCAACGCCGGCAGGGCGGCTACGCGCGCGGTCGCCGACTCCTGCAGCGTCCGGTCCCCGACCTGGGCGCGTACCGTGAGGACGTGCCGTCCCGGCGCCAGCGGTGCGGGCGCACGATAGGAGCGCGCCACCGGCGGCAGCTCGTGGTAGCGTCCGCGATCGAGGGACACCCGCAGACGACCGACGGTCGCCGCCCCGTCCACGCTCCACTGCCACAGCGGCCGGTCGGCATACTCCCGCAGCAGCTCCGACTGCCGTACCTCTACTGACAACACCGGTGGGAAGAACAACTCGCAGGCCGTCGTTGCGAACGCCAGCGCCGCCACCGCAAGCAGCGACGGCGCGCTGAGCACGGCCCGGCAGGTCGCGGAGAGATGCCGGGAACCAGTGCGCCGGCACGCCGCCGCCACCCAGTGTGAGACCTGTCGCACCACCCCGCGAGCGGATGACCTGCCGGCGAGCGCTTACGCGGCGGAGGCCAGTTGGCGGCGCAGCTCCGCTACGCCGGCCGGGGCCTGCGCGAGCTGGTCG
>JAKZWC010000291.1:0-3965 GCA_047515735.1 Spirochaetales bacterium
GATCTTCACCGAGGGAATCGGTCGCGCGCCTGACGTCGGCTTCGGTGAGTTCCGGCAACGGGCGCCCCGAGTTGTCGCGGTCCACGCTCAATCCTCCCGTACCAGCCAGCCCGCCGCCTCGAACAAACAGTCCATCGCCCCGGCGATCGGGGCGCACTCGTTGTGCGGCCACTGCTGCCGCCGATGTTGGTCCCACCCGAGCACCGAGTCAAGCTCCTCACGCATCCGCCGGCTCCCCGAACGCCGTGCAATGTACTGGGTATGAGCCCGCGCGAACAGCTCCTGCGGACGCGTCCAGTACTCGCCTGAGGCAACGGCGAGCACCTTCACGGTGCGAGGGAGTCCTCCGGCATCGTGCGCACGGCCGACTGATAGCCGGTGCCGGGAAGGCCGGCGTGGTCGACGGGTTATTGTGGTCGAGGTCGCGCCTGTAATAGGAGTCCGGTAGGCTGCCGGGCGCATACCCTGCGCCGACAGCATCTATCCCGTGCCGCACGGCACCGCCGCGGCGCCCCTCGATCTGCAGGTCAAGCGCGTCCGCCACCGGCGCACGCTGCGGCGCAGGCTCCACCCGGCTCAGGGCCGCATCCTTATCCACGAACGTGCGCTCCAGCTACTGCTCGCGCGCGGTTCGGCGGCGGCAGCTCTCGCTGATGTGGGGCAATCGCCTGGCGCGCTGGATCGCCGGCTTGCGAGGGGTGCGCGACTGCACCGCCGGCTTCAAGGCGATCCGGGCGACGGCGCTGCGCGCCGCGAAGGTGCAGGAGATCAGCGTGCTCGGCTATGCCTTCCAGGTGGCGCTGCTGCAGCGCCTGCTCCATGCCGGCGCGCGGGTGGGGGAAGAACCGATCTATTTCCGCGACCGCGAGCGCGGGGTGACCAAGCTCGGCCTGGAGAGTCTGGTGGCTGCGCCTGACCACCCATCGGACCTTCATCAGATTCTCCCTGACGCGGCTCAGCGGGGTGTTCGTAAACCTCGGCTCGTTCCATCTGCTGCTGGAGCTTCGGCCTGCGGTGCTGGTCAACTACCTGCTCAATTCCTACTGGACGTTTCGTGAGTCGGGCCGCGCGTACGCGTCCAACGCCTGGCGACGATCAACCGATCTCGGGTTTCCCGCGGCGGCAGCCCCGCGCCGGCAGCCCCGCGCCGGCTCATTCGTTCCAGCGCGGCGGCGATCTGCGCGGCAACTTCGCTGTCCTCGAACATCGAAGCGTGGCCGCCCGGGACCGCGATGACCCTGCTCCCCTGGGAGGTCAGGAAGCTCACTTCATCTGCGGTGAGCCGGCCGACGATCATGTCTTCGCTGCCGTATACGTAGAGCACCCGGCTCAGGTCGGTGCCGGCGAGGCGCTGCGTGTAACGGTCGTGGCCGGTGGCTCCCATGATACGAAGCTGCAGGAGCTCCCGCTCCGTGGTGGGCGGCAAGAATTCGATGGGCAACGGCGGCACCGGCGCCGGATCCACCGCGTTGGGGAAGTAGTAGAATTCCCCATCGAGGACGCCGTCGACCACGACCCGCGGCATGTCCAGCCGTCCGGCCATGATCAGGTACCGGTCGGCGGCAGCGGCGCCCTTGCGCCACAGGTAGCGGGTGGTGAGAAACGCGCCGTAGGAATGGCCGACGACCACGACCTGCTTGCCCTGAGCCTTGAAGTGCGCGATGGTCCGGTGCAGGATCTCCACGCTCACGTCGACCTCGGCCTGCAGCTCCGCGAGCGACAGCTCCCGATGGCGGGCGGCAAGGTCGTGATCGATGGTCAGCGTCTGGTGCACCTGCACGAACTGTACCGCGTCGTGACCGGGGTAGTGGCGGAACTGCTGCAGGGGATCCTCCTCCAGCACGTGGACGGGGCCGCCCTGTTCGTATATCCACACCGTATCGGAGCCGGTGTCGCCGAACACCCGGAACAGCTCGGTGACGTCGGCGGGCAGCGGAGTTGCCTGGTACGGCCGCTCCGCAATGAACGCCTTACAGGACTAGAGTGCGCCGAGCAGCAACAGTAGCGCGATGAATCGCAGGTACCGCTCGCCCTCGGCGTGCTTCGGCGCGTAATCCGGATCTTCGATCCGAATCGGAAGCCGGTATCGGCGTGTCCGCAACGGCCGCGAGAGCTTCTCTCGCCGCCTACAGCACGTCAACCCGGTACCTTCGAAGAGATTATCGGCTTGCCGGCCCCCTCGGCGGCATGCTGATCAGGATGGTGCCCACGCCGCCGCGCAGGGGGAATGGATGATGCTGGACAGCCCGATGATCGACGTCGCCATCGGCCTCGTGTTCTTCTACGTCACGCTGAGTCTGGTGTGCAGCTCGATACAGGAGATCATCGCCAGCGTGCTCGGCCTGCGCTCGCGCAATCTCAGGCGAGTACGCGCAGGCGCTGTACGACCACCCGCTGATCAAGGGGCTGCGCAAGCCGAAGCGGCTGCCGTCATACGTCAATCCGGAGATCTTCGGCGCTGCGTTGATCGAGGTCGTGGCCCGTGACAAGGGCGGCAAGCACGCGTTCGAGCTGACCGCCGCGGAGCTGCGCGAGACCATCGCCAAGATCGATCCCCGCAATCCGGCTCGCGGGCTGCTGCTCAGTCTGGCGGACCGGGCCGATGCGCAGGTCGGCCAGCTCGGGCAGCGCGTTGCCGACTGGTACGAAACCGATCCACTCGAGGACGCTCCTGCGAGGTGCTGTTCGACCTGGCGCTGACCTGACTCGCCTGCTGTAACGGCTGAATGCGATTCGATACCTTGAGGCTCAGCGCGTGAGGATAGGTCATCGAACGTATGAGGCGGGGCACTTGGCCACCGCGGCCAGCCGCAGATCTGCTTCAGCTCGGCGCGGCGTGCTCGCTCAGAACCGTTCGGGGAATTCCAGGCAGCGCACCTCGGCGGTGGCGGCCCGGTCCCGGTCGGCGGCGTCGATCCGATGCCCGGCGACCAGTGCTACAGCCTCCTCTCCGAACACCGCAGCAAGCGTATCCGCACTCTCCCGACTACGGCGGATATCCTCGGCGTCGATCCGATTGGCCACCTCCACGACGACCCAGATCGGCGTCCGTTCGCGGCTCCGTTGCGCGTGCAGGATAATATCGGTGGCGACGATCCGGTACTCCTGCTCGGAGCTGATGCGGCCTGCGTCCGCGGCGTGGGCGATCGGTTCCTCGAACTCCGGTTTGGCTTGGTGCAGCGCGCTCTGCACGATCCGGGCACGCCGCAACTGCAAGCGCTGACTGACCAGCGGCCGAATCCTTCGATGCATCCGCATCTCCAAGTCGGATCCCTTGAGAGATCCCACATCGGTCTTGAGCTCCGCGACATCGGTCTTGAGCTCCGCGACATCGGTCTTGAGCTCCCCGACATCGGTCTTGAGCTGCGCCACATCGGCCTTGAGCTCCGCGATGTCCGTCTCGATGCGGTCCAGTCGCGCCGGCATGCCAAGGAACTCGTTGGTCAGGAGGGCTCGCAGCAGTAGCCGCTGAGCCTCTGGGTTGGTCTGCAACTCCGCGATAATGCGGGCTACCAAAGACTCCGGATGGAGTTGCTCGGACGGTTGCTCAGTCACCATCATGTTCCATCAGCGCGACCACCGAACCTTATTTCCGTACGCCCGCGTGGTCAAGGGACGGGATCTCGTTTCCTGCGTCGCTGCTCGACGGTCTGCTGCGTCGGCGGGCGGGTGAGGAACTGCCGTGGAACTACCTGCCGCTGGTGCTCGCGCTGGCGCTTCAGCCCGCAGGGGCGCGAAACCCGCTGTGAGAGCCCAGCGCGCCGCTCCTGCGCGGCCATGCATTCGTATCGAGCCATGCTCACCGACCCTTGACACCGTTTGAGAGTGCGTCGAACTCACGCTCACGGCAGCGGTCCCTCGCCGCGTATCGCGTGGCCGAGGAGCGGTGTCCAGACGAGACTGCAAGCCGCCGTACGGCGCCGGCCCGGCTTCCAACACCGGCCTGGGCTCGATGGACGAGGTAG
>JAKZWC010000292.1:0-5499 GCA_047515735.1 Spirochaetales bacterium
CACGCACTCGCCCGGAATGTAGGCGTATTGGTTGTAGCCGTTGACGAACTCGCCGTAGTTGTCCTCGAACCAGTTGCCGTTCACCGTGCGGTGGTAGCCCTTCGGCGGCAGGTACTCGCCGGCGGCGCCGTGCAGGTGCAGCCGCACTGCCACCGGCTGCGCCGACCCGCGCTCCGTAACCCGGATCTTGACCGGGCGCTCGGCGGCAGCCACCGCGGCCGGCGACGCATCCAGCTCCTGCAGTGTCACGGCGCGGCCGCCCAGGTACAGGCTGGCGGCCGGATGGGCGGCGTGCTCCACCAGCGCCCGCGTGGTGGACGCGGCAGGCTGCACGTTGGGAGCGCCGGGGCGCCACGCCGCGGCGTCGTAGTCGAGCGCCGGACGGGCGGAAATCACCGTGCCGAGGTCCAGGTCCACCCCTTCCAGCTCGCCGGCGCCGTTGAAGCGCATTCCCGGCGCCAGCTCCACGACCAGCTTGCGCCGCGTGCCCGGCCGCAACGGGTGCTCGGCGAGTTCGGTGGCAGCGATGCCGTACACGGCGCAGGGCTCGGCGCCCGGCCGCAGCAGGACGCTGTCGACGGCGCGCCGCGGATGGGGATTGGGGAGGGCGTACAGCCACGCGCTCGCGCCGCCGGCGTCGCGGCCGGAGCTGTGCCGGGTCTCACCGCGGCCGTAGGCTGCCGCCGGCCTGCGCCCCGCCGCCTGGTCCTCGGCGGCCGAAGCTGTCACCTGATCGGCCAGCAGCGGCATTGCGGCGAACGGACTGGCCCCCCAGCCGATGCGCGGCTGCTGGATGGCGAAGCGGCGGCGGATCGGATGCACGTACTCCGTACCGTCCGCGTAGCGCAGCACGTAGTCGGCCACGTGATCGCCCAGCTCGTTGCCGTCGCAGTCGGTGTCGGCGAAGCCGGGCAGATAGTTGGAGGGCCGATCGGCAACGTAGTGGACGAAGATCAGGTAGCGCGCGGTCCGCCCGCCGGCGGCGACCGTGACCGGCTCGTCGCCGACCAGTATCACGTTGGCCGCGCCGGACGGGCCGAGCAGGAACGGCATGCCGCGGAACACCTGGGGGCCGAAGGCCCGCTCCAGGGAGGGCGGCGGCGCGAGCGCCGCCGGCAGCGCGGCGCGGTCGGCGTTGAAGGCCCCGTTCAGGTCGAGGGCGGCAAGGTGGTCGGATGCGGGAGTGGCCATAGCGGCATCATACCGCTCGCTCGATACGGCAACCACTCCGAACGGCGCTCAGTAGCGCCGCTGTAGCGGCCCGAGCGGTACCTCGATCAGGGCGGGAGCGTCCGCTTCCAGGGCCGCTGCCAGCATGCGGCGCAGGGCGGCGGCGTCCGCTGCACGCTGCCCGCTGATGCCGAACGCCGCGGCGAGGGCCGGAAAGTCTGGGTTGCGCAGGCGGGTGCCGACCACGCGGCCGCCGAACTCTTCCTGCTGGGCGCGCAGCACGTTGCCGTACGCGTTGTCGTTGCACACCACCACGACGACGGCAATGCCGTATTGCACGGCTGTGACCAGCTCCTGCACGTGATACAGCAGCCCGCCGTCGCCGCGCAGCGCCACCACCGCGCGCCGCGGGCATGCCAGCTTGGCGCCGAGCGCCAGCGGCAGCGCCGCGCCCAGGTTGCCGCGCGGAATCTGGTAGCTGTCCGGCTGGTATACCGGGAAATAGCCGCGGCTGTAGTAGCCGAGCTGGGTCATGTCGTGCACCAGGATGCCGTCCTCGGGGAGCGCGGCGCGCAGCGCCTCGGTCAGGGAGCGCGGCGGCTGCAGCTGCTCGCTCGGCGCCTCCCGCTGCGCGCGCAGCCGCGCCACCTCCGCCGCCACCGCGGGCGCAACGGCCGGGCCGCCATTAGCGCCGCGGTCCAGACGCGCCGCGAGCTGCGCCAGCGCCCAGCCGGCATCCGCCTGAATCGTCACCTCGGCGTCGGCGCGCGGCTCCACATCGATGCGCACGGTCCGCGTCCGCGTGCCCTCGGCCAGCGCTGCCGCCGGCCAGCCGGTACCGGCCAGGAGCACCACGTCGCGGGAGCGCAGGTACTCGGTGAGCGGACGGTAGGGGGGATGGGCGGCGCCGAGGCACAGCGGATGGCGGTCCGAGAACACTCCCTTTGCGGCCACCGAAGTAGCCACCGGCGCCTGCAGGCGCTCGGCCAGCGTGCACAACGCCGCCGCGGCTCGCGCCCGCGCGACACCGGTTCCGGCTACGATGGCCGGGCGCGCGGCCCCCGCCAGCAGCTCCGCGGCGCGCTCCAGGGCGCCCGCGGATGAATCCGCCCAGGCGTCAGCCTGCGCCGTACCCGCGGCGCCGGGGTACGTCTCGGCGGCGTCAGGCGGAAGTCCTGCCGCGGCGTGCGCGGCGTCGCCGGCAGACGCTCCGCCGGCGGCCCAGGCCACCCGTTCGCGGGCCGCCAGCACCGCGTGACTCACCCCGAGGTAGACCGGCCGCGGGCGTCCGCGACGCGCCTCGGCCGCCGCCCGGCGCACCAACGCGGGAACCTCGGCGGGACGCGTCGCCCGCGCCCCCCACTTCACAATTCCCGCCAGCGCCGGCGGCACGGCGCCCTCCGTGGCGTGGTCGCTGATGACCAGCACCGGCGACGACGAATCGAAGGCGGTCTCCAGACCCGGCGCCGCGCTGCGCAGCCCTACCCCGGACAGCACGATGACCGCCGCCGGCCGCCCCGCTACCCGCCCGTAGCCGTCGGCCAGGTACGTGGCCGGCTGTTCGCTGCGGCAGGAGATGTAGCGGATGTCGCGGCGCCCGTAGAACGGGTCCACGGCCTCGTACTGGCCCGCCCCCGGGACCCCGAACACGTGGCTTACACCTTCCCGCGCCAGGGCGCCCACCAGCGCCTCGCCACCGCTCATGACCCTTGGTGCATCAATGCTCACCGTGCGATGATGGCACGCGCCATGAATCACGTCGAGATCAAGTACCAACCGGAACGCAGCGTCACCTTCCTCGGCAGCCCGAGCATCGTCCGCCTGCCCGACGGTGCCCTGCTCGCCACCCACGACTACTTCGGTACCGGCTGTCCGCGCAACCACGAGGCGGAGGAGAGCCTCACCAGCGTCTACCGGTCGGAGGACGCCGGCGCGAGCTGGAGCAACGTCACCCACGTCATGAACGCGTACTGGAGCACCTTGTTCGTGCACCGCGACGCGGTCTACCTGCTGGGAACGTCGCAACAGTACGGGTCGATCGTCATCCGTCGCAGCGACGACGGCGGGTTCCGCTGGACGCACCCGGAGGATGCAGACAACGGGCTGCTGTTTTCCGGCGGAGCACGCCGCACGGCGCCCAACTATCACTGCGCGCCAGTAGCCGTGCTGGTCCATGAGGGCCGCATCTACAAGGCGTTCGAGGACTGCGACCCGATGCAATGGGGCACCGGCTTTCAGGCCTGCGTGGTGTCGGCGCCGGTGGACGCCGACCTGCTGCGCGCCGCCAGTTGGCGGATGAGCAACAAGCTGCCGTTCCGCCCGGCGTGGACCCCCGCCGCGTGGGGTCCGGCCACCATGCCGGGCTGGCGCGAGGGCAACGTGGTGGCCGGCCCCGACGGCCAGTTGTGGGATGTGCTGACCTTCGAAGCGCGCCCTCTGCGTCAGGACGTCGCCGCCATGGTGAAGATCGAAGATCAGGGCCGGCTACTCAGCTTCGATCCATCCTCCGACGCCGAGGGCCCCGGCGGCTTCATTCCGTTTCCCGGCGCCAAGGCCAAGTTCACCCTGCGCCGCGACCCGGTATCCGGCGCCTACCTCACCCTGGCCAACGTGGTGCCGGACCCGGACTGGCTGTTCTCCCGATGGGACGACTCCCAGACCGAAGGACTGCGCAAGCATCTGCGGCAGCGCAACGTGCTGGCGCTGTGCACATCTGCCGATCTGTACCGGTGGCGGGTGGTGAAGACCCTGTTGCAGGACGACAGCGGGCTGGCGCCGGAGGATTCGGTGCGGCTCACCGGTTACCAGTACGTGGACTGGCAGTTCGACGGCGACGACCTGATCTACGTGGTGCGCACCGCGGCCCGTGGCGCGCGCAACTTCCACGACTCCAACCGCATCCTGTTCGGCCGCGAGCGCGGCTTCCGATCCCTGCTGTAGCGGGTCGGCCGCGCGCAGTCTCGGGAGTTCAGTCCCAGGCGTCCAACCCCAGCATCCTGCGCCCCAGGCCGCTCAGCTCCGCGCGCTGCCCGTGGCGCTGCTCCCAGCCGCGCGGGTCGCCAGGCCAGCCGCTGACCGAACGCCGCTCGCGCCACGCGGCGATGCGGTCGCGACGTTCCTGCTCGCTGCCCCGCGCCGCCGGGAACATGGAGATGTACTGCGCCAGGCGCGGGCGCTGCGAGCTGTTTTCGCCGTTGCCGTGCGGCAGCAGCGAGTTCCAGATCAGCAGGTCTCCCGCGCGCCCCGGGATCGACTGAACCTCCAGCCCGGCGAGGTCGGGATAGCGAGGGTCGCGGTCGGCGGGCTGGGTGCGAACCCACTCCGCGAAGCGCCGGGGAAAGCCGGGCACGCACTGGAAACCGCCCTGGTCGGCAGCCGTGTCGGTGAGGTAGAGCACTCCCTGCACCCCGCACGGGACCGGGTCCTGGGCCGTGTCCAGGTCCCAATGGATGAAGCCGCCATGCTGCCACTCGGGATGATCGGCGTGCACCGGGGGCTTCATGTTGGCGCGGTCGAGCGTCACCCAGAGCTGCTCGGTCTGCCAGATGTCGGTGAACGCCTGGTACACCCGCGGGTACTGGCGATTGTCCCACAGCTCCGGCTGCTGGTAGACCTCCACCATCCCCGCGCGCGAGATGGGAGACGCCTCGCCGGTGGCCTCGCGCGGTGCGATCCGGTACCAGCTCTCCGGATCCTCTTCGTCGGCGTCCAGGAAGCGCCAGATCAGCTCCTCCATGGCCCGCAGATTCTGCGCCGGCACGGCATCGGGGACCACCACGTACCCCTGTTCCGCGAACCGCTCCAGGTCGGCATCGCCGAGCACGCCGGTGCGCACCTGCCGTTCGCCGGCTACCGCCTCATGGGGCAGCCTGGTGATCTCGGGGGCATCCATCACGTCCATCATCGTACCTTGAACCGGGCGATGAGATCCTCGACCCAGGCGTGATTGGCATCGACCGTACGGCCGGCGATGTGCGGCGTGTGCACCACGTTGTGGCGCCCCAGCAGCGGCGAATCCAGCGGCACCGGCTCGCCGCCGCGTCGTGCCGGCCCGGTGGCGAATACGTCGGCGGCGAGCGCCAGCTCATCGTTCAGCACGCGCCGGTAAAGGGCGTCCTGATCGCAGATGAAGGCGCGCGTCACCTGCACTACGAGACAACCGCGCGGCAAGGCGTCGATCAGCTCGGCAGTGATGATGTGAAAGGTCTCCTCGGTGGGTGGCAGCATGGGCACGAAGATCTGGGCGTCGCGGACCAGGTCGTGCAGCTCGTAGCGGCGCTCCACCCTGGCCAGCGTGAATGCGGCCTGCGCCGCGAACGGGTCCCACGC
>JAKZWC010000293.1:0-3142 GCA_047515735.1 Spirochaetales bacterium
GTCTACGGTCGCTCTGGAAGGTGTGAGGGGTTGCGACACGGCCACGGAGCCGCGCCCGCTGCTGCCGGGGTGTTGACGAGCGGCCCCTGAGCGCGTGGCGGTGCCGAGGAGGTGACGCCCGGCCCATGGAATACCTGATGGCGCGGCTTGCCGAGTACGCGCGGCCGGCCTGAGGTTGCGACCCGGCTGGCATCCGCCCGTGCCGTAGGCGGCGCAGGATGCGCCTGCGCGGCCCTGCTGCTTGAGCACCTGGAGCGCTGCTGACGTGCGCTCGGCGGTTGCTTCCCGCTCCCACTTGACCCGCTGGGCTGCGATGCTGAGGCCGGAGTCGGCCTGCTGCTCGGTGCTTACGCTGATTCACGCCCTGGCCGCCGGCGCCGTGGCGGCCCACGTCTGTCGGATAAGACCCTGAACGTCGCGTTAGGGACCGAGCTGTACCGTAGGATCGACGCCGCTGCCAATCGCTACGGCTGCGCCGCCGGCATGGTCGCCCGCTACGCTATCGAGCACGGCATGCGAGGCGCGCTGCAACGCTTGCAGCGCGAACTGCCGCCGGGCCAGCGGCCAAGCGCCGTCGCGGAGGCGACCGAGGCCGCCGAGCGTGGCTGACTTCCCGCTGGTGCTGCTGGTGGCTTGGCTGGTGGTTGCCCTGGCCGTGACGTTGATCGTGGTCGGTACGCGAACTGACCCACCGCGGCGCGCGCCCGTTTGCGCCCACCCGGCGCCCCGCGCGGAGGCGGCGCCCATGACCGCCCACCCCCGTGCAGCTTGACCTGTTCGACCCGCCGTCGGTCCTGCACGCGCCCACAAGCGCCCCGGAGCGGCGCAAGGGTACTTTCTCCCACCCGCCCCGGCGCGCGGCGAGCCGCTGACGGCGCAGGAGCGCACGAATCCGGCGCAATTCCGGCCCGGTGCCCGGTGGTGGGCAAGGCGGTGTGCTACCACGGCGACTGCCGGCACTGGTCGGCAGGCTGCGCCCACCCGGAAGCGGTCACGCGGAGGGGACGGCGATGACTGCCGCCTGCCCGCACTGTGGCCGCCCGGTGGAACTGGTGGCCGGCGACGTGGCCCCGGCACCGCGCCCGCCGCTGCGCTTCGAGGCCGGAGCCGGTGGCCTGCCGATCGGTCGCCCGCGCCCCGTCTACCGTGGCGAAGGCGCCGACCGGATGAAGGCATGGGGCGCCGTGGTGGACACGCCCGGCGCCCGGTTGCAGATCGTCGCCAAGAGCGGCAAGACCTGGACCGCGACCGTTACCGAGTCGCTGGGCGCCGCGTCCAGCGGTGGCCACCTGGTCGCGCTAGTCGGCTCCGAGTGGCAGCCCGACCCCGACGCGGTGAACGACCGCCCCCCGAACGACCCCGACTGGTACCACGACACGGACGACGCCCCGGAGGCGGCACCACGTTGTTGATCGCGACCGACTGGCCGGAGCTGCTGCCCGACGTGGCCCGACGCCTGCTCGGCGAGCCGACCCGGACCGAGCACGGCGGCGATACTTGGCGCTACGGTACCCGCGGATCGCTGGCTGTGCACGTCGGCGGCGACCGCCGCGGCACTTGGCGTGACCACGAGGCGGACGCAAGCGGCGGAACGCTGGCCCTGGTCGAGCACTTGGCGCAGACCGACAAGGCCGGCGCCCTGCGCTGGCTGGAGTCGGAACGACTGATCGACGCGCGCGACCCTGCCCGCCGCGACCCACCACCATCATCGCCCGCGCCCGCACCCGCCAAGCGCCCGTCGCAGCGCAGCGCAACGGCTGATCTGGCCGCCGGCATCCTGGGTGCCAGTGTGCCCGCTGACGACACGCCCGCCCGCGCCTACCTGGCCGCCCGCTGGACGTGGCCGCCGCTCGGCACCGGTCCCGACCTGCCCGCCACGGTGCGGTGGATCGCCCGCTCCGACGTGCCTCTGCAGAACGGCGAGCATGGCCCGTACAACCCGCTGCCGGCGACGGCCGCCGGCGCCGTGGTTTACCTGTTTCGGCGCCCGGACGTGGCGACCGACCCGGAGGCCGCGGTGAGTCTGGAGGCGGTGACGGATGCCGGCGACCTGTTGACGCCACGGTGGCGGCGCACCTATGGCGCCCGCACCGGCCGCGTGTTCGAGGCCCGGAGCAACCCCGGCGGTGCTGTGGTGCTGGCCGAAGGCGAACGCGACGCCCTGGCCCTGGCCCTGATCGGCGCCGGTGGCGTGGTGCGTGCCGTGGGCGGGACCGCCGGCTATCGCCCGGAGGCCGCAACCGACCCCGAGCTGCGCCCCGTGGTGCTGGTGCCCGATGCCGACCACGCCGGCGCCGCCGCGGTGACGCGCCTGCTGACCGCCGACCTGGACGGCCGAGCGCTGCGCTTGGCGCCGTGGCCCGCGCCCGCGTCCGGCGACCCCGCCGCGTGGCTGGATGATTGGCTGACCGAGCGCGCCGGGATTCGTGAGCACGACGGCGGAATGGACCGCGAGGCCGCGTCCGCCGCCGCGTGGACAGACCTGCAGAACGCCGTTGACCGCGGCGCCACCATCCTGATCGACCTGGGAGGCCGACCATGACTGACCCGACCCGCGCCCGCGAGCTGGCGCGCAATGCCCTGGACCTGCAAAGGCACTTCGCACCGGAACTGGCGAAGCATGACCGCGCCGTGGCCGAGGCCCTGGCCCCGATCCGCAACGCGCTGGGCGCCGGCCCGGACGCTGACGCCCGGCTGCTGACCGTCCTGCAGAACGCCGCGGAAGCGCCGGATGATGGTGCCGCCCTGGCCATGTTCAAGGCCGCCGCGGCCCCGAAGCCGCTGCTGCCGGACGCGCTGACCGGCGACGGGTGGAACGTCGACCCGCCGCCGCGTGAATGGCTGGTCGACGGATGGCTGCCTGCCGGCGAGCTCGCCCTGCTGGCCGGACCCGGCAACGCTGGCAAGGGTCTGTTGAGCGTACAGCTAGCGGCGGCCCTGTCGTGCGACCGGGACGCACTGGCCGGCGGATGGTTGCCCGCCGGAAGCGTCGTTCAAGCCGAGGCGCCGGCACTCTGCGCCGACCCGTGCCCGGTGGTGCTCGCCGGCTGGGAGGATGACCGCGTGCTCATGCTGCCCCCCTGATGGTGTTCGAGTGTTCGCGCCGTTCGAGTGTGCACGCGATGAACGCATGCACGGCGGC
>JAKZWC010000294.1:0-10341 GCA_047515735.1 Spirochaetales bacterium
GTGCTGATGAGTCGTAGTGATGAGCTTCCAACGAGTTCCCAGAACAGCGGTTGAGTCCGGCGCGGTTGCGCGGCAGAGTACCCGCCATGAGCCGACCCAACATCGTCTATCTGCACTCCCACGATACCGGCCGCTACGTAGAGCCCTACGGTTACGGCATCAGAACGCCGAACATCCAGCGCCTGGCCGAGCAGGGCATGCTGTTCCGTCAGGCGCACAACGCGGCGCCTACCTGCTCGCCGAGCCGGGCCGCCCTGCTCACCGGCATGTGCCCGCACAGCGCCGGCCAGTTCGGGCTGGTGAATCGCGGCTTCGACCTGCCCGATCCACGCCACCACCTGGTGCACACGCTGCGCGCGGCGGGTTACCACACCACCCTGGCCGGGGTGCAGCACGTGCGCCGAGACCCGCGCACCATCGGCTACCACCAGATCCTGGAGACCGGCGGCCGCCAGGCGCGCGACGTGGCCCCGGCGGTGGCCGAATTCCTCGCCGCCGCGCCGGAGCAGCCCTTCTTTCTGACCGTCGGCTTCAGCGAGACCCACCGCGTGTTCCCCGCGCCGGCGCCGGCTGATGACGCCCGGTACCTGCGCCCGCCGGCGCCGATCCCCGATACCCCGGAGACGCGCGCCGACATGGCTGCCTACCAGGCCAGCGTCACCGCTCTGGACCAGGGCATCGGCATGGTGCTGGGCGCCCTGGAGGCCGCCGGGCTGGCGGCCGACACCCTGGTGATCTGCACCACCGACCACGGGCTGGCATTCCCGCGGATGAAGTGCAATCTGACCGACCACGGCACCGGCGTGATGCTGATCATGCGTGGCCCGGGTGGCTTCGACGGTGGCCGGGTGAGCGATGCACTGGTGTCGCAGATCGACCTGTTTCCGACCCTCTGCGAGTTGCTGCAGATCGAGCCCCCGGCGTGGCTGCAGGGGCGCTCGCTGCTGCCGCTGGTGCGCGGCGGGGCGGAGGAGATCAACGACGCGGTGTTCGCCGAGGTCAACTATCACGGCCAGTACGAGCCGCAGCGGATGATCCGCACCCGACGCTGGAAGTACATCCGCCGCTACCTCGAGCGCGACATTCCGTCGCTGGCCAACTGCGACAACAGCCCGAGCAAGGAGGTGATGCTGCAGCACGGGTGGGGCAGCCTGCCGATGGCCGCGGAGCAGCTCTACGATCTGGCGTTCGATCCCAACGAAGCGGCGAACTTGGCGGGTGATCCGCGCCACTCCGGCATCCTGGCGGAGCTGCGCGCGCGGCTGACGCGGTGGATGGAGCAGACCGATGACCCGATCCTCAAGGGGCCGATTCCGGAGCCTCCGGGCGCAGCCATCAGCCGGCCCGACGACGTCGACCCGCAGGCGCTGTGGGCCTACACCGAGCGGCTTCCCACCTTCGCCTGACACCAGGGTAGCGCTCCAGGACAGCCGCCTTGCGGCGTGACGGGCCGTACACCGAGCGGCCCGCAGTGCATGACGCTGCGCTGCGGCAGGCCGCGGTTGCCGGCGCGGCGGGCGACCGTTACCTTGCGGCCACCCCGTGAACGCCACCGCCTCAGCCGACGCTCCATCCGCCTCCGCCGTCCCCGGCACCCTGTTCGGGATGCTGCGCCACTACCTGCGCCGCCGGCGTGGGCGGGTGGCGCTGCTGGGAGTACTGCTGCTGGCGAGCAGCGGGGCACAGTCGCTCAACCCGCTCATCGTGCGCCACGTGCTGGACGCGGCGCTGGCGGGCGCGGCGCTCGACACTCTGGTGCTGTGGGCGCTGGCCTTCATCGCCGCCGCCACCGCCGCCCAGGGGATATCGGTGCTGGCCACCTACCTGAGCGTACGCATCGGCTGGCAGGCCACCAACGCCCTGCGGGTCGACCTGATGCGGCACACCGTGGCACTGGATCAGCGCTTCCACAACGCGCACACGCCCGGCGAGATGATCGAGCGCGTGGACGGCGACGTCACCCTGCTGAGCAACTACTTCGCCGAGTTCGTGGTCCAGATTCTCGGCAGTGTCCTGGTGATCGCCGTGGTGCTGGTGGTGATCCTGCTGCAGGACTGGCGCGTAGCCGCCGTGTTCGGGGGCTTCGTCGTGGTTTCGTGGGCGGTACTGCTGAGCCTGCGCCGCATCGGCGTGGAACCGTGGCAGCAGACCCGGCAGGCCAGCGGCGAGCTGTTCGGGTTCCTGGAGGAGACCCTGAGCGGGATCGAGGACATCCACACCAGCAACGGCAAGCCCTACGTGATCCGTCGCTTCTACCGCCTCACGCGGCGTTTCCTGCGGTATCAGATCAAGGCCGGGATGCGCACCAACGTGATGGTCAACGTCTGGCTGCTGGTGGACACCGCCGGCTACGCGGTGGGGCTGGGGCTCGGCGCCGTGCTGTACCTGAACGGTCTGGCGACGCTGGGTATGGCTTACCTGGTGTTCCACTATGCCGGCATGATCGCGCGGCCGCTGCGCATGGTGGTGTTTCAGATGGAAGACTTCCAGCGCGCCGCCGCGGCGGCAAGGCGCGCCGTGCGCCTGCTGGGGGAACGCTCCGCCCTGACGCCCTCCGTCCCGCGGACGACCGGCGTGGTTGCGGCTCCCGCGGCCGGCGGCGGGAGCGCGGGGGAGCCTCCCGTGCTGCCGCCGGGCGCGTTGGCGGTGCGCTTCGATGGCGTCAGCTTCGGCTACGATCCCGCCCTGCCGGTACTGGATGACATTTCGCTGGAGCTGCCCGCCGGCGACATCCTCGGTCTGATCGGCCGCACCGGCAGCGGCAAGACCACCCTGTCACGGCTGCTGTTCCGCTTCTACGACGTGGACCGCGGCAGCGTCCGGCTCGGCGGCCACGACGTGCGCGCGCTGGAGCTGGCGGCGCTGCGGGGGCGGCTGGCGATGGTGAACCAGCGCGTGGACCTGGTCCACGGATCGGTGCGCGACAACCTGACCCTGTTCGACGCCTCGCGGCCCGACGAGGAGATCGTCGCGGTGCTGGACGACCTGGGGCTGGGGCGCTGGTGGCGGGCACTGCCGCACGGCGTGCACACGGAGCTGGCCGGCCAGAACGCGGAGCTGTCGGCCGGCCAGGCGCAGCTCCTGGCCTTCGGCCGCGTGTTCCTGCTCAGCGATCCGGCCGTGGTGGTGCTCGACGAAGCGTCGTCACGGCTGGACCCGGGCACCGAGCGCTCCATCGAGCACGCCGTCGACCGGCTGGTCGCGGGCCGCACCGCCATCATCATCGCCCACCGCCTGAGTACCGTGCTGCGCGCGGACTGGATTGCGCTGCTGGACAACGGCCGGCTGGCCGAGTACGACCGCCGCGAGACGCTCCTGGCGGACCCGCGGTCGCGGCTGTCGCGCCTGCTGCGCCACGGTTCCGCGGAGGTGCTGCAGTGACCCGGTGCGGCTACCGGCGACGTGAAGCCCCCAGCGAGGCCGGCTCATGAGCACCGTCAGGGCGCTGCTGCGGCTGGTGTGGTTCCGCAAGTGGAACTACCTGTTCCTCTCTATCGCCCATCTGCTGGTCTTCGGGGTCTCGTTCCAGATGGTGGGGCTGGTGGCGCGGGTGCTGCTGGACGAGTTGAGCGGCGACCGGCCGCTGGTGTTCGGTCCATGGATGCTGTGCGGCGCACTGATCGCCATCGCCCTGGCGCGTGCGGTGGTGGTGTTCATCGACGTCCCGATCTACTTCCGCACCGAATTCGCGCTCTCCTCCCTGCTGCGCAAGAACGTGATCGAGCGCACCTTGGGGCAGGCCGCCGGCCATGCTCTGCCGCACACGCCGGGCGAAGCGATCAGCCGGCTGCGCGGCGATGTCGAAGGCGTGGTCCGTCTGTTGATGGACCTCAATTTCCAGCTCGGCACCCTGGCCTTCGCCGTAATAGGCGGGGTGGCGATGGTGCGCATCGATGCCCCGTTGACGGCGCTGGTGTTCGCGCCGCTGGTGTTCATCGTCATCGCGGTGCGCATCCTGCGGCAGCGCATCGGCCGCTACCACGAGCGGTTCCGGCGCGACACCGGCGCCGTGACCAGCTTCATCGCCGAGCTGTACGCCGCCATCCCCGCGGTGCAGGCGCTGTCCGCCGAGGAGCGCGCGGTGCGCCGCTTCGAGCAGCTCAACGCCGGCCGCCTGCAGGGCGCGATCCGCGACCAGCTCCTGACCAAGATCCTCACCTCGGGCTTCGACAACGTGGCGCAGATCGGGGCCGGGGTGATCCTGGTGGTGGCCGCCGGCGGCATCGTCGACGGCAGCTTCAGCGTCGGCGACTTCTCCCTGTTCGTGTACAACCTCACCTTCCTGTCGCAGCAGGCGGCGGGCGGTTTCGGCAACTTCCTGACCCGCCTGCGTCAGGTCGAGGTGTCGCTGCAGCGGCTGCTGGGGATGATGGCGGGAGCCTCCGCCGAGGCCCTCACCGCGCCGAGCAGCATGCACCTGCGCGGTCCGCTGCCGGAGATCCGCCACCGGCCCAAGAGCGCGGCGGATCGCTTCGAGAGCCTCACCCTGGAGGCGGTCTCCTTTACCTACTCCGGCTCGACGAATGGCATCCGGGAGATCGATCTGAGCGTGCGCCGTGGGCAGTGCGTGGCGGTGGTGGGCCGGATCGGGTCCGGCAAGTCGACGCTGCTGCGGGTGCTGCTGGGACTGCTGGCGGCGGATTCCGGGCGCCTGCTGTGGAACGATGCCCCGGTCACCGAGCCTGGCGCAGTGCTGGTGCCGCCGCGGGTCGCGTACACCCCGCAGGTGCCGTCCCTGCTGAGCGCTCCGCTGATCGACAACGTGCTGATGGGGCTGCCGGAGCACGAGGTCGACCTGCCCGCCGCGGTGCGCGCCGCCATGCTGGAGGCGGACGTGGCCACCCTGGAGCAGGGCCTGCAGACCGTGGTCGGGCCGCGCGGGGTGCGCGTGTCGGGCGGTCAGGCGCAGCGCATCGCCGCCGCGCGCATGTTCGTGCGCAATGCCGAGCTGCTGGTGGTGGACGACCTGTCGAGCGCGCTGGACGTGGAGACCGAAGCACTGCTGTGGCACAACCTGTTCACCCACAGCCCGGAGGTGACGGTGGTGGCGGTGTCCCACAGCCGTGCCCTGCTGCAGCGCGCGGACAGCATCGTGGTGTTGCAGGAGGGCATGGTCAGCGCCCGCGGCAGCCTGGACGAGCTGCTGGCTGCCAGTGCCGAGATGCGTCACCTGTGGCGCGGCGCGGCGCAGCCCGGTGCGCACGATCCTGCCGCGGTATAGGCGGCTGGGCCGGCGGCGCCGGCGCCGTGATTGGGCGGCGCGGTGAAGTGTGCGACAATCTGCCGCGAGGACGCCGGTTCCACTGGGGGAGGTGCGATGGTCGAGCAGGTATCGGTGCTGGAGTTGTTCCGGCTGGACGGGCAGGTCAGCGTGGTCACGGGCGGCAGCGAGTGGCTCGGGTTCGACGTGGCCAGCGCCCTGGCGGAGGCCGGCAGCGCGCTGGTCATCACCTCGCGCACCCAGGCGCGGGCCGACGCCGCGGCGGCCGAGCTGCGCGAGCGCTACGGCGTGGACACGCTGGGGGTGACCGCCGACCAGAGCCGCCACGCCGAGGTGGCAGCGGCGGCGGCGCGCATCCAGGCCTGGAAGGGGCGCATCGACGTGCTGGTCAACAACGCCGGCGGCGGCTCCGGACGCGGCGCGGGCGCCCTGCTGGCACGCGACCCGGCGGCGGCGGCCGAGCTGATCACCGCCAACCTCACCGGCGTGCTGCATTGGTGCCAGGAGACGGCGCGCCACATGCTGCCGGCCGGCCGCGGAAGGATCATCAACATCGCCTCCGTCGCCGGGATGGTGGGGCGCGACCGCGCCATGTACCACCGCAACAGCAAGACCGAGCAGCCGGTGGACTACGCGGCCGCCAAGGGGGGCGTCATCGGGCTCACCCTGGACCTGGCGGGCTCGCTGTCGCCGCGCGGGATACGGGTCAACTCGATATCCCCCGGCGGCTTCGACAAGGGAGACCTGCCGCAACGGTTCGTCGCCGACTACGCGAGCGTCACCATGCTTGGCCGGATGGGGCGCTTCGGCGTAGATCTCAAGGGGGCGGCGCTGTTCCTCGCATCGGCCGCGTCCGACTACGTCACCGGCCACAACCTGGTGGTGGACGGCGGCTTCTCGGTGTGGAAGTAGGAGCCTGACCGGCCGCCGCTTCAGGAACCGGCCGCAGTGCCGGCGGCCAGCAGATCGGCCTCGCCCTTGAGTTGCAGCTCGCCGGCGAAGTGGCACGCCGCGTGATGCTCGGCGCGGGCATCCGCCACCGTGCTCAGCTCAGGGCGCTCACTCGCGCAACGCTCCTGGGCATAGGAGCACCGGGGATGGAACGGGCAGCCCGGCGGCTTCGCCACGATTTCGGGAATATCCCCCTCCAGCTCGATGCGCTGCACGCGACGGTGGGGATCGGGCTGCGGGATCGAGGAGAACAGCGCCTCCGTGTAGGGGTGGCGCGGGCGGCCGAAGATCTCCTGCCGCGTGCCCATCTCCACGATGTTTCCCAGGTACATCACCGCCACCCGCGACGCCATGTGGCGCACCACGCTCAGGTCGTGGGTCACGAAGATGATCGCCAGCTGCATCTCGCGCTGCAGCTCCATCAGCAGGTTGAGGATCTGCGCCTGCACCGAAACGTCGAGCGCGGAGGTGGGCTCATCGGCCAGCAGCAGTTCCGGCTCCAGCGCCAGGGCCCGGGCGACGCCGATGCGCTGCCGCTGGCCGCCGGAGAACGCGTAGGGGTAACGGTTGAGGTGCTCCGGCTTGAGCCCGACCCGGACCAGCAGCTCACGCGTGCGGCGCTCGATCTCCGCCTTCGAGGATACCGCGCGATTGATCACCAGCGGCTCCGCGACGATGCGGCGCACCGTCATGCGCGGGTTGAGCGAGGATTCCGGGTCCTGGAACACCATGCGGATCGCCTGCCGCGCGCGCTTGAGCTCGTTCCCTTCGGCCTGCGCCACGTCGGTGCGTTCGCCGCCCTGGTGGAAGTGGACCGAACCGCCGGTGGGATCGACGGCGCGCACCAGGGTGCGCAGCAGGGTGGTCTTGCCGCAGCCGCTCTCGCCCACCAGCCCCACGGTCTCGCCGCGCCGCACCTGGAAGCTGACCCCGTCCACCGCCCGTACCCAGCCGACGGTGCGGCGCAGCACGCCGCGCCGAATCGGGAAGTGCTTTTTCAAATCCCGGACCTCGAGGACGAGGTCAGACGCGGCGCTGGGCATCCACTTTCTCTTTGGTCCCCCCCGTCGCGGGGAGGTCGTACAAATAACAGCGCGCGTGGTGCCCGCTGCCTACCGGGATCAGCTCCGGCTCCGCGCCGTCGCACACGTCCGCAATGAACTCGCCGCAGCGCTCCGCGAAGCGGCAGCCGCGCAGGCGCAGGTAGGGGTCGGGCAGCGATCCCTCGATGGTCTGCAACTCCGTGCCGGGGGGCACCGCGATGCTCGGTATCGACTGCAGCAGTTTCTGCGAGTAGGGGTGGCGGGGATCGTCGAACAGATCGTACACCGATCCGGTCTCCACGATGCGCCCCAGGTACATCACGTTCACTCGGTCCGCCAGCTCGGCGATCACCCCGAGGTTGTGGGTGATGAACAGGATCGCCATGCCGGTCTGCGCCTGCAGCTCCTTGAGCAGCCCCAGCACCTTGGCCTGGATGGTGACGTCGATGGCGGTGGTGGGCTCGTCCGCGATCAGCAACTGCGGCTGGCCCGAGATCGCGATGGCGATCAAGGCGCGCTGGCGCATGCCCCCGCTGAGCTCGAACACGTAGGCGTCGATCAGCTTCTCGGGACTCGGAATGCCTACCTGGCGCAGCAGTTCGATACCGCGTTCGCGAGCCTCAGCGTGGTCGAGGCCGGTGTGGTACAGCTTCAGCGCTTCGATGAGCTGGTCGCCCACCGTGTGCACGGGGCTGAGCGCGCTCATCGGCTCCTGGAAAATCATGGCGATTTCCTGGCCGCGGAAGCGGCGCAGCTCCGCGCTCTTGGGGCTGAGCCGCGCCAAGTCGACCGGCTGCTCCGCCGCCCCGCCGGAGTAGAAGATGCTGCCGCCGACCACGGCACCCGGCGGCGGCACGATGCCGAGGATGGAGCGCGCGGTGATCGACTTGCCGCAGCCGCTTTCGCCCACCAGTCCCACCACCTCGCCGCGGTGGATGTCGAACGACACGTCGTCCACCGCGTGCACCGTCCCCAGCGTGGTGCGGAAGTGAGTCCTGAGGTTGCGAACGCTCAGCAGCGGCGGTCCCATGTCATTCCCGGCAAGTATGGAGTCGGCTCCGCGAGCTGTCAAACGCTCTCTGCTCCTGCCGCTCGCAGTGCGTCAGGCAGCGCTGCTCTATGGCCCTCATGACGGCACACGACACAGATCGTTCCTTCGCAGCAGCCGCCGGAGCCGCCGGTGACTATCTCGCAGTTGTCCTCCGGAACGCGTAGAGTAGATGCTCCCGCGCGGTGTGCTGATCAGCTCAGGGTCTTTGAAATCGTCACGCAAGGCACCATCGTTCGAATACAGGAGGCGCGCGCCGCTTGCCTGCGCCAAGGCGAGAACATGCGGGTCATTGGACCTGCATGTCCCTGCATTGCGCAACTCAACGGTCTTTGCTTCAATCTGTTCTGCGTTTAGAATCCTGATTCTGCCGGCAAGGGTAGCCTGCTGCCTCCAGATACGAAACCTGGTATCGTTATCGAGTTTCTCAAGCAGCTTTCCGCCGGCAACGAGCCGCATGCTCCCTCTGTTGATCCACCTATAGAACGCTTCCCCGGCAGGAGGGCGCTGCGTGCCGAACACCTCATGAACAACGTCCGCGTCGAGAATCGCACACATTCAGCTACAGCCTCAGGGATCTATTGGTCTCGTCCATGAAGAACTGGCGATAGCTGTCCGGTGCGTTCAGGATGTTGCCCTCACCATCGATTCGAAGGGAATGAATCTGCACCTCCAGCTTGTCACACTCGAAGAACAGAATCGAGACTTGGTCGGGTCGTAAAGTGCTCGTCTTGTCTCGTATATCCATCCGCACGCGGTCCAAGAGATGGTCGCTATGTGTCTCTACCACCAATTGACGATCTGGGCCGGCAACTTGGCAAAACAAGCTGCCGAGCGCAGCCTGAGCGCTTGGATGGAGATGTACTTCCGGTTGCTGCAACAGCAGCGGGCAACGAGCCCCCTCGCGGAGTAGTTCAATTACGACTGGCAGCACTTGGCTTACGCCGTAGCCGACATCGATCAGGTTGCGCTGTGGCCCCTTCAGTTTGCCGCTGTACTTCCTGACTTGCACCTGAAAGGGCTCGCTCTCCCGTCCGAGCTGCTTGATGGAGACTTCATCGAACAGGCCCGCCGTCTTTCCGAATCCCTCTAGCGCCTGCTTAAGACGCTCCCACTCCCTCCGGTTTCGAAAACAGACGTCAGCAAGGTACATTGGGATGTAGTTTCCCTCTGCATCCGTGGTCGGACGGGCAGGATCGTAGGTTCGACGTGGCTTGGAACGAACCGGAGCACTGGCAAACGGCCGCGACTCGGAATAGTCAGGTAATACCAACGCCAAAGCAAGCCGGGTGAGTTGATCTTCGTCTTTCGGCGTGAACGTTGATGATCCATCGGACGACGAAGGAAGGTCGACCGACCGTTCGAAAGCTCGTTGGGATAGCGAGAAACGAAACAGCAGGGTTGCCAAGTCTTCGGTTCCCGAGTATTCACGATCACGGGATCTTGGGATCTCCCATGAGCCCCTCGCCGTTCCGGCCCTCACTATGGATGTCCGGTTTTGTTCCCAGCACTGTTGAATCCAGAGATCGCCGCTCTTGAGAATCTTGCGTACCGGAACGGGCGCGGTCCCCTGCTTGCCGAAGGTGACCTCGAAATGATAAGCGCCGAAGTCGAACCCCGCTTCGAAGGTCTCCGCGTGGCCAACCCGTCCGCCGCGATGGTGAGCGACCTCCTCGAAGCTGCCCAGATCGTAGGGCTGTTCCTTGAAGTCCGGCATGCGATCGCCAAAGGCTACATCCGACAGCGACCGGATCAGGGCCAGGAAGGAAGTCTTGCCTGTGCTGTTGTCGCCCACGAGCAGCGTCAGCGGGGACAGGCGCGCGGTCTGCCGCTCCCGGAAGCAGCGAAAGTTCTGCAGAGTAATGGCGTCCAGCGTCATTGGTGGCCGGTGCCCGCCTGATTGCGTATCAGCCGGTGCCGGCCTCGGAAGCGGGTCGATACAATTCGGCGCTGGCGGTGAGCGCCTGCTCGTGGTAGAGCGCTTCCTTATAACGCGAGCTGTCGATCTGCGGGATGCCGCCCTCGGGAGCGAGAATCCAGTCGTCGCGGCTGATGCGGTAGCTGCGGATGAACGCCAT
>JAKZWC010000295.1:0-2890 GCA_047515735.1 Spirochaetales bacterium
TCCTCGGCCTGACCGGCGGTGTCTCCGAGCTGGTATGCCAGCGCCTCCAGGCACTCCTGCACACCGTCGAGCCGTTTGTATTTGAGCAGGTCCGCGACCAGTTGGCGCGTGACCAGCGAAGCGTCGGCGAAGAGCTGCTGAACGTGCGGTTTGAGCTCGCGGCGGGTGCGGCTGCGGGTGAATCCCTGCAGGTAGTCCGTATTGATCTCCGGACCGAGGCCGGCACTCGCCAGCAGGGTCAGCGAGCGAACGAGCTGCGGGTGGGATTGCGCCAGTTGCAGGGCAATTGCCCCTCCCATTGAGTGACCGACCCAGTCGGCCTCCGCAACCTCAAGCTTCTGCATCACGTTGTCCAGGACATCCGTCATGCTGGCGAGGCTCCCGTCGGCCACTTTCTTGGTGGAGCGCCCGTGTCCCGGAAGGTCCAACGCAATGACCGTGCGGTTCGCAATCAGCGCCGGATGATTGAATAGCCAGTTGTTGAGGTCACCGCCAAAGCCGTGTAACAGGACGGCGGTCTTGTCAGCGGATCCCTGCCGCAGGTAGTTGATCGACAGCTCGCCAACCTGGACCGTCTCGGTCTGGTCGCCCAGCTCTTCCTCGCCCGCTTCCTCGGGAACGAAGGCCTCCTGGAACTGTCGAACGAAGGCGTCGATCTCCGCGTCGGCTATCTCGTCGCCGGCGAGGACCCCCAGCAGCGCGCCCACCGGCAGGGTATCGCCGGTAACGGCCACGGCGCGGCGCAGCCTGCTGGCGTCGGCCACCTCCACGGCGCCGGCGATCTTTTCCGTCTCCACCAGCACCACCTCGGTGCCGGACTCCACCGTGTCGCCCGCCGCTATCAGCCAGTCGCCCACGACGCCCTCGGTCATGCTCAAGCCCCACTTGGGCATGGTGATCGGCTTAATCATGGATGGTGTCCCGCACGCAGGCGGCGATCTTCTCGGCTGACGGCACGAAGTGTTTCTCGAGTTCCGGAGAAAACGGCACCGGGGTGTGCGGCGCAGTCACCATGCCGACCGGCGCCGTCAGGTCCTTGAACCCCTCGCGCGCCACCGCGGCGGCGACATCGGCGGCAATGCTGCAACGCGGATGAGCCTCGTCCACCACCACCAGCCGGCCGGTGTTCTCCACGCTCTCCAGGACCGTATCGGTGTCGATGGGAGACAGCGTGCGCAGGTCGATCACCTCGCACTCGATCCCGTCGCCGGCCAGTTGCTCCGCCGCTTCGGCCGCCCGGTGCACCATCATTCCATAGCTGACGATCGTGCAGTCATCCCCCTCGCGCACGACGTTCGCCTCGCCGAACGGAATGGTGTACAGCTCCGCGGGCACGTCGCCGGCGACCTCGTAGATCTTCTTGTGCTCGCAATATATCACCGGGTCATTGTCGCGGATCGCCTCGATCATCAGCCCCTTCGCGTCATACGGCGAGGAGGGACACACCACCTTGATGCCCGGGACGTGGGTAAAGATCGAGGTCAACGTCTGCGAATGCTGGGCGGCGGCGGAAAGTCCCGCGCCGTACATGGTGCGAATGACCACCGGCGTCTCCGCCTTGCCCCCGAACATGTAGCGGAACTTGGCCGCCTGGTTGAAGATCTGATCGAAACAGACGCCCAGGAAATCGATGAACATCAGTTCCGCGACCGGGCGCATGCCGCACGTTGCCGCGCCGATGGCGGCGCCGACGAACGCGGCCTCGGACAGTGGCGTATCGAGCACGCGGTCGCCATACTTCTTGTAGAGGCCCTTGTAGAGCCCCATGGCGCCGCCCCACGCTTCCTCTTCTCCCGGGCTACCGGTGCCACCGACGATGTCCTCGCCCATCAGGATCACGGTAGGATCCCGCTCCATCTCCTGATCGAAGGCCTGGTTGATCGCCTCGCGTATCGATATCTGTGCCATTCTGGCCTCGCTTAGTAGCTGACGTAGACGTCGGTGAGCAGATCGTCAGCGGTGGGGAGGGGCGCCTGCTGCGCTTCCGCCACCGCCTCGTCGATCAACGCGGCGACCTCCCGATCGATGCGATCGAGATCACCCTGCTCGATCGCTTCACCCTGCATTACCTGCTGCACGAACTTCGTCAGGCAATCGCGGTTGGCGCGGATCTCCTCCACCTCGCCGGCAGCGCGGTAGGTCTGCGCATCGCCTTCGTAGTGGCCAAAAAAGCGGATCATGCTGCACTCCAGCAGCGCCGGACCGCCTCCCTCGCGGGCGCGGCCGATCATCTCGCCGGCAGCCTCGTAGACGGCAAAGAAATCGGTGCCGTCCACCGTGACGCCCGGCATGCCGAACCCCGAGGCACGGTCCACGTAACTGTCGACCGCCACGGCGTAGTCGCGGGAGGTGGACTGGGCGTAGGCGTTGTTCTCCACCACGAATATGGCCGGAAGATCCCACACCGCGGCCAGGTTGAGACTCTCCAGGAAGTTGCCCGCGTTGGAAGCGCCGTCGCCGACGAAGCTGACCGCCACGCTGCCGTCCTTCTTGTACTTGGAGGCCAGGGCCGCGCCGCACACTAGCGGCGCTCCCGCGCCGAGAATGCCGTTGGCCCCCATCATGCCCAGGTCCAGATCGGCGATGTGCATGGAGCCGCCCTTGCCGCGACAGGTGCCGGTGGCGCGGCCGTACAGTTCCGCGAACATGCCTTTGACAGCGACCCCCTTTGCGATGCAGTGGCCGTGCCCCCGATGGGTGCTCGCGATGTGGTCCTCCCGGCGCAGGTTCATCATGAGGCCGGTGGCGGCGGCTTCCTCTCCAGCATAGAGATGGACGAAACCGGGAAGGTCACCGGTGGCGAATTCCGCGTGCACCCGTTCCTCGAATTCCCGGATCGTCTTCATGGTCCGGTACGCCTGCAGCAGCACCTCGCGGCCGAAGGGAAAGT
>JAKZWC010000296.1:0-2992 GCA_047515735.1 Spirochaetales bacterium
ACGACTGGGACTTCGTGGAGGAGGAGAAGGACTTCGCCGCCTACCTGGAGCGCAAGGTCAAGCCGCAGGTGCGCGAGCTGCTCACCCGGTACGGCCCCGTGGGCCTGATCTGGTTCGACACGCCCTTCACCATCACCCGCGAGCACAGCATCGAGCTGCGCGACTTCGTGCATCGACTGCAGCCCGACTGCCTGGTCAGCGGCCGCATCGGCAACGACGTCGGCGACTACGGCAGCCTCGGCGATAACCAGATTCCCGCCGGCCGGGTGCAGGCCGACTACGAGACGCCGGCCACGCTGAACGACACCTGGGGCTTCAAGAGCACCGATCACCACTGGAAGTCGACCGAGACCCTGCTCCTGCTGCTCATCGACCTGGCCAGCAAGGGGGTGAACTACCTGCTCAATGTGGGACCCACGGCGGAAGGAGTGATCCCGGAACCCAGTGTGGAACGCCTGCGCGCCATCGGCGCCTGGATGCGGACCAACGGTGAGGCGATCTACGGCACCGGCGGCAGTCCCTTTCCCTACGAGCACGACGGACTGCGCATGACCGTCAAGCCGGGACGCCTGTTCCTGCATCTGCTGCAGCCGGCGGCAACGCTGGTGATCCATGGACTGCGCTCCGCGGTGACGGGCGCGCGCCTGTTGGGTTCTGCCGCGGCCGTGCGCTACACGCAGGACCGGACCGCCGCCGGCGAAGTCGACCGCCTGTCCCTGGAGCTGCCCGACCTGAGCGGCTGCGACCAGGTGCCGGTGGTGGCTCTCGATCTCGCCGGCGAGGCGGAAGCCGACCCTCTCACCGTGCAGCAACCCGACGGCGCCATCCATCTCCACGCCCATCTGGCAAGCGTGGCCAAGCCCGAGGACTCCACCCTCGAGATCCTCTCCAACGGCATGACCGCCGGCTGGATGGACACCGCCGGCGAGCTGTCCTGGCAGGTGAAGGTGTTCCAACCAGGCACCTTCGAGGTGGCCGTAGTCGCTGCACCGGTCTACGAAACGACCGAGGTGAGCGAGCACCACCTGGAGGTGACCGGCGGCGGTAGCGCGGCCGGCGGGCCGCTACGGAACGCCAGCGCGCTCGATACGCCGCGCTCGCAGTACTTTCCCGAGTACTCGGCGATCCTCGGCCGTATCGCCATCGATGCGCCGGGAACGTACGGCTTCACGCTGTGCGCCACCCACGTCGTTGCCGGGACGCCGGACGGCGTCACCGTGTTCGGCGCCACCCTGAGGCAGGTTGCGCCATGAAGCTGGGCTACAGCGCCATCTTCTGGCAGGAGCCGGACCTGGAACGCTGCCTGGCCGAGCTGGCGGCCGCCGGCTGGGAGGGCTGGGAGTGCCGCCTGCCGCTGGACTGGCTCGGGTCTCCGGCCCGGGTACGGCGTGTCTGCGCCGATGCCGGCATGCCGCTGGCGGTCTACACCGCGCGCGGCGCCCCCGAGGACCGGAGCTGGAGCAACACCGAGGCCAACCGGCGGCGGATCGAGTTCGCCGCCGAGATGGAGGCCGACTGCTTCATGTTCATGACCGGCCCCAAGCCGACGGGACGCGCGGTCGGCGCCGGCGACCTGCGGGCCGCCGCGGAGGCGGCCGATGCGTGGGCGGAATATGGCGCCGCCCGCGGCATCGAATTGAGCTATCACATCCACACCAACACCCTGGTGGACTCCGTTGCGGACTGGCGCGCCTACATGGGGATGCTGGAGCGGGCACAGCTCTGCATCGACGTGTCCCACGCCCAGCTCTGGGGCGCCGATCCCGTGGCCGCGCTGCGCGAGTTCGCGCCGCGGCTGAACTACGTCCACCTGCAGGACTACAGCTCCACCTCGCGTGACCCGGACGGTACCTATCAGCCGGTGTGGTGCGACGTGGGCGCCTCCGAGGCGGTCGACTTCGGCGCGGTAATGGCGGTGCTGGAAGAGCTCGACTTCCGGCGCTGGGTCACCGCCTGCCCGCGGCGCGGCGACGAGCCGCTGACCGAGGCGCGCCGCAGCCGCACCACCCGCGACTATCTGCGCCGGCTCGGCTATTGAGATATTGAGATGAGATACTTCTTGTTGGCAACTGCGCAGTGATGCGCTGTCGTCAGGGGTTACACCATACGCACCGGGCATCCTTGGTCTGCCCGCCGACAGCGCACCGCTGGCGCTGGCGCAGGAGCTTTCGCTCCTGCAGTGGAGCCACTTCGTGCCGCGCTACGACAAGTGGTTCGACGCCTACGCCGAGGACTGGGGCAAGGCGAACGGTTTCAAGGTGCGCGTCGACCACGTCAACATTGCGGAGCTGCCGGCGGCCCTGACCGCGTCCATCGAGGCCGGCGAAGGACGCAGCATCATCGAGATGGCGTTTCCGCCCACCGCCTTCATCGAAGGACTGCACCCGCTGAACGACGTCAACGCAGCGGCGGCCGCCGCGCACGGCGAGCTCACCGCCAACTGCCAGGCCACCAGCTACCTGCCGATCAACGACACCTATGTCGGCTTCACCCACGGCTACATCCCCGACCCGGGCGACTACCAGATCAGCCTGTGGACGGACATCGGCATGCCGGACGGCCCCTCCAGCTGGGACGAGCTGTACGAGGGCGGGCGCGCGATCTGGCAGAAGCACGGCGTCCCGGTCGGCCTGGGCATGAGCCCGGAGCTGGACAGCCGCATGGCCACCCGCGCCGTCATCTGGTCGCACGGCGGCAGCGTGCAGGACGCGAACGAGAACGTGGTGCTCGACTCTCCGGAGACGGTCATGGCGGTGAAGTTCCTCGCCAAGCTGCAGAACGACACGATGACCGAAGAGATCTTCGGCTGGACCTCCTCCTCCAACAATCAGCGGCTGATCGCCGGGGAGCTCAGCTACATCCTCAATTCGATCTCGGCGTATCGCTCGCTACAGAAGATCGACGAGGAAGCGGCCGCCTACATCGGTTTCGTGCCCGCGCTGGCGGGTCCGGCAGGCGCGTTCGCATCCAGTCACGTGTGGCAGATCTACGT
>JAKZWC010000297.1:0-7334 GCA_047515735.1 Spirochaetales bacterium
TCCACCTGGATCGCGCTGGTCATCGGACTCAATGGCCTCACGCAGCTGGCACTCGGAGTAGGGCGGCTGGTGGCGCCGGATGTCGTGGTGTGGCGCAACGACAGCGGCGACGAAGTATCCGGCCTGGTCCGGATCCTCACCGGCATCCTGCTGTTCCTGCTCGCCAGGGGGCTGCTGGAGCGCCGGCGCAGAGCGTGGGGCGCTTCGCTGATTCTGCTGGTCGTAGTGGCGGTAATCAACGTGCCGCAGGTTATCGGAGGGCAGAGTGCCGGTATTCTGATATCGACGCTGCTGCTGATCGCCGCGCTGCTGGTGTTCCACCGCACGTTCTCGGTGCGCGCCGCGCGCCGCCTGAGCTACGGACAGGTTGTCGCGGCCATCGCGGTGGCGCTGGCGATGGCCTACGGTATCGTCGGCTCCTACCTGTTGCGGGACCAATTCAACGGCATCTCGGGCTGGTCCGACGCCGCGTACTTCGCGCTGGTAACTTACAGCACCCTCGGCTACGACGATGTCGTTGCCGAGATGTATCCGCTCGGCAGCGACGCCCGCTGGTTCGTGGTGTCAATGTTCCTCATCGGAGTGACGTTGTTCATAACGGCGCTTTCGGTGACGCTGGGTCCGATCGTCGAGGGCCGCATGAAGGGGGTGATGAGCCTGGTGAAACGGTTTCAGCGATTGAGCAATCACATTGTGGTGTGCGGCTATAGCGGCGTGGCTGTCAGTATCATCGACGAGTTGCGCGAGCGTGACGTGATCGTGGTGATCATCGACGACCGCGAGCAGGTGGCGCAGCAACTGCGCACCAAGGGGCACGACGTGCTGGAGGGCGACCCGACGCTGCGCGAGACGCTGCTGGAGGCCAACGTGGTCACCGCCCAGGCGCTGGTCGCCAGCTACGACAGTGACTCGATGAACACCCTGGTGGCGGTCAACGCCAAGGACCTGCGCGACGCCACGCCCGACGTGAGCTTCGCGATCCTGGTGCGCATCGAGGATGAGGAGAACGTGGACAAAGTGCGCCGCCTGGGCGTGGACCAGGTGATTTCTCCGTCCACGCTCGGCGGCAGGCTGCTCGCGGAGCAGGCGGTGGAGCTGGGCGGCGCACGCAGCCTCCCGGCGAAGGACTCCTGACGCGAATGATGCGTACCGTTACCGACGAGCAACTGGAGTTCTACAACCGTGAAGGCTACTTGCACCTGAGCCGGGTGTTGCCACCGGATCTTCTGCAGCTCACCGAGCAGGTTCTCGGCCGCTGGACCGACGAGATCATCCGGCAATGGCTCGCAGAAGGCCGCATCGAAGATCCAAGAAAGGAGATCGACTTCCAGCACCGGCTGGTGCGGGTCTGGCGCGAAGCCGGCCAGCCCAAGTACATTCGCGGCCCGCGCCGCGACCTCGTTTGCTCGGAGATGTACCAGATCCTGGTTCATCCGGTCCTCCTGGATCTTGCCGAAGACCTGCTCGGCACGCCCGAGATCTCGGTGCACGGCATCTTCAACGGCCGGCCCAAGCTTCCGGATCAAGTCTGGACCCGTACCCCGTGGCACCAGGACGCCCAGTACTACCTCGACGCCGCGGACGGTCACGTGGTGTCGCTGTGGTATCCGCTGCAGACGGTTACCGAGGACAACAGCTGCCTGCAGGTGGCACCGAGGATGCACCGGGGTGTACTCTTCGCGGGGCACGTCGACGAGGAAACCGGATTCCGGGGGCTGTCTCACGCGGACCGGCAGGGCCTGCGCGGCATCTCCGTGGAAATGGAAACGGGCGACGTGCTGTGCTTTCATCAGAAGACGCCCCACCGGGCGCTGCCCAACCGGTCGGACGCGGTGCGCTGGTCGCTCGATGTCCGCTACGAGGCAACGGAGGGCGCCACGGAATCAGGCAGGGACAAGGGCTTCGTCGCCCGCAGCCGGCGCCATCCGACATGGGTGATTCCTTTCGCCGAATGGCAGAAGCGGTGGGCGGACGTACCCAGGGGAAGCTACTAAGGAGGAGGAGACGAACGATGGCTACCGATCTTGCCCGGCACATTCAGGAGACGCCGCTGGTCGACACCCATGAACATCTGAAACGGGAGTCGGAGTGGATGCACCACGGACCGGACATCCTGCAGGATCTGTTCGACAACTACGTCAGCTCCGATCTGCGGACCGCCGGTGCGTCGCCGGACGCCATGCAGCGTCTGCTGGACGCATCGGACCCGGACATCGCCGGCCGCTTCCGGGGCATCGAGGCGGCGTGGCAGGCCACGCAGTTCACCGGCTACGGCGAGGCGGTGCGGCTGAGCGCCGAGCACCTCTACGGCCTCGACGAGCTGAGCGGCGATGCCCTGGCGGCCGCGGCCGCCAGGACCGCCGAGCTGCGCACGCCGGGCGAACGCTACCGCCTGCTGCACGACGTGGCGAACCTCGACCAGGTTCAGACCGACGACATGTGCTGGCCGTGCCTGCCGGACCACTCCGGACTCGACTTCTTTCTCTACGATCTGTCCTGGTTCTCTCTCTGCAGCGGCGACGTCGAGCCGCGGCCGATCTACGAGGAGACCGGCGTGGAGGTTACCGATCTCGCCAGCCTCCGGCGCGCCATGGAGACGATTTTCGAACGGCACGCGCCGTGCGCGATCGCGGTCAAGTCGCAACATGCCTATCGGCGTACGCTGCAGTGGAGCGAGCGCAACGATGGTGAGGCCGCCGCGGCGCTGGATGCGGTCCTGCGTCTACCGCCCAAGCAGATCGATGTTGCCACCTGGCTCTGCCTCGGCGACTGGTGCTGGGCGCGCGGCGTGGAGCTGGCGATCGAGCACCACCTGCCGTTCAAGATCCACACCGGCTACTACGCCGGCAACGACCGGATGCCGACGCCGTGGATCGCCGCCGGCAACATGTGCGCGTTGTTCGAGCGCTACCCGGATGCCAGGTTCGTCCTGATGCACATCGCCTATCCTTACAGCCACGAGCTGGCGGCGCTGGCCAAGCACTACCGCAACATCTGGGTGGACCTGTGCTGGGCGTGGAGCATCGACCCGTACAGCGCGCGCGACTTCGTGCGCCGCTTCATCCACGCGGTACCGATCAACAAGCTGTTTGCCTTCGGCGGCGACACCGGCTGGCCTTCCGCCGCACTCGCCTATGCGCTCCAGGCGCGCCGCGGAATCCGCAGCGCGCTCGAGGCCGAGGTCGCCGACGGCACCCTGGACGAGCGTCAGGCGATGGCAGTCGCCACCCGCATCATGCGCGACAACCAGTACGCCTGCTTCGACATCGAGGGCACCCGGGCCAACATCCGCGGCGCGGCGTAGCGCACGCTTCGCACTTCGAGACTACTTCTGCTTGCCCCGCGGTCTGCTGACGATCTTGCGCAGCGCGGATCTGGCGGACGCAACGGTCCCCGAAATGATGTCCTTCTCGGTAATCCGCGCGAACAGGATCTCGCCGTCCTCGGCGCGGTTTCGATCGTACTGAATGTAGAGGTAGCCGTCCGGCGACAGTGCCACGTCCGGATAGGAGATCACGTGCCGCTCATCGAGCAGAAATCCGGTGCGCCAGGTGGCACCGTCGTCATCCGAAAGATAGGCGGTGAGATGCGAGCGCCTGTCGCTTCCCCGGTGAATCTCGGTACCGTGCTTGACCAGCAGCAGCCGCCCGGAATGCAGGCGGCGAATGTGAAACCTGCTTGAAGTGGAGCCGCGCCTGACCGGCCCGTGAAACCTGCTTGAAGTGGAACGGCGCCTGACCGGCCCGCTTTCGCGCTGGCCTTGGGAGGCAGGCGAGGTCAGGTGGCCGATGCTCGAAGGCCTCGGCGCGCTCCACGAGCGGCCGAAATCGGTGGAGAAACTCTCTCCGATACCGTACTTGGTGCGGGACAGCATCCAGATCACGTTGTCGGTTCTCTCGACTACCATGTGTTCGTTGAATTCGCTGTCGGGGAAGATCACGCAGCCACGCCAGCCCCAGGTGATTCCCTGGTCCGAGGAGGCGAACACGCTCGCTCCTCGAATGGGATCAAGCTCGTGAAAGCAGTGTCGAAACGGCTCCGATACGTGCCACCGTTCCCACAACGACACCGGAAGCATCCAGTCGCCGTTCGACACCACGATGGGCTTGCTAATGGAGGCTCCAACGCCCACGTAGGTGGGTTCTGACCATACCGGTTGGTCGGCGTCCGGATTGTCGCACTGGATGTACCAGTTGCTGGCGCATCCATCGAACATCTCGAAGGTCTGCTGGAAAAAGAGCCACAGCCGGGCCGTCGGATCGGACCAGAACATACCTACCCTCGTGCACCGCTCATAGGGCAGATCTTCGCGGTGAGGATCGATGACGAAATCAGGTTCAGTCCAGTGTTCACCGTCGTCGTCGCTGTGTGCGACCACCAGAAACGCGGCAGGGCTGTCGCCGCCGCCAACCCAGCAGGACCACAATCGTCCTCCTGCAGTCCGCTCAATGCCTTGCGTCATACCGTAGTCGAGATGATCGTAGTCATACTCCGGCAACGGCGAATGGTTGATCACCGGTAGCTCACGGTTCCGCTCCAGGAGCTTCTGTGTGACCATCGACGTATCTTGCATACTCTCCTCCATCCTTAGACTTCCGCTCCGATCCAGAACCCACTCTGAGTAGCCTCGAAAAGCATGCCAGGATCAAGGGCATTGCCAACGACGTGAACCGCTGCTCCGAGTTGTTCGAATTCCCGCCGTAGTTGCAGACTGGAGCGGGAAGTAAATCCATATGAGCCTACCACAGTGTCGCATTCTATGGTCTGCTCGCCGGACGAAGTTTGGCCACTTACGCGGTTGCCATCGATGCCCTCAACCTTCCAATCCGTGAGAAAACTGATACCTCTTTGATGGCATATAGAGGCCGTATACAACCGCAAGAACTCATTGAGATCGTATCCTGATTCGTGTTCCATATCCACCACGGTAATCTGTCTATCCTCAGCTTGTGACAGGTACAGTGCGGTGTCGATGCCGACTCCGTTGGCACCGATGACGACGATTCGTCGGCCTATGTCGCCGCTCTTTCCTGTCAGTATATCGACTGGCGATAGGACTCGTTCGGAACCTGGAAAATCCGCACGTTCGGGTTCCGCACCGATCGCCAGAACTACCACTTCCGGCTGTTCCTGGAGAGCGGCCGGTGCAGTGATCTCCGAACCTAGTTTGACGGTTACCCCATGCTTCTTCAACATCGTCTCGAAGTAGCTGATCAAGGCGTTGATTTCCGCCGCCTTTTCGGCGACTGCGGCGGCTGCCAGGAGTTGCCCGCCGAGGCGGGTATCCTTCTCTACCAGGGTCACGTGATGGCCTCGCATGGCGGCGGTGACCGCACACTGCATGCCGGCCGGTCCGCCGCCTGCCACGAGAACATTCCGGCTTCGGGTGGCGGCTTTGACCGGCTCCAGGTATTCGTTGGAGAGTTGCGGGTTCACCACGCAGCGCAGCTGCCAGCCGCGCTCCATCATGCCGATACAGTCATTGCAGGCGATACAAGGGATGACTTCCTCCGGGGCTCCTTCATAGTACTTCTTCGGCAGGTAAGGATCGGCCAACAACGAGCGTCCCATCGAGACCAGATCCACGCGCTCGTCACGCACGGCCTGCGCCGCATATTCAAGATCCCAACCTAACCGGCTGATGCCAATCACGGGCCTGTCAGTTACCCGTTTTACCGCCGCCGCCAGCGGCAGCAGGGCGCCGGGCGGTTGCCCTTGCAGAGAATAGATCGCATCGATGCTGTCGTAGATCCCGGCCGACACATCGAAGCAGTCGACCCCCGCCTGGTCGAGCATTGCTACCAGTTGCAGGGTATCCTCGAGCGTCGTTCCGCGCGGGATCCGCTCCTCGGCACTCATCCGGTACAGGATCGGGAAACTCTCTCCGACTTCCTTGCGAATACGCCGCACTACCTCCACCGAAAAGTGGGCACGGTTGAGCAGGCTCCCACCCCATTGGTCGGTGCGGCGGTTGCAGTGGGGCGAGAAGAACTGGGTCAGCAGATAGCCGTGGGCGCCATGCAGCTCCACCCCGTCGAAGCCTGCTTCCCTGGTACGTCGCGCCCCATCCACGAACATCTGGATGATCGCTTCGATCTCCTCCTCCTGCAAGGCTCGCGGCAGGTCCCCGCCCCGATTCGACTTCACGGCAGAGGGAGCCACGGGCTGCAGGCCTCCGGAAATATTGGAGCGCACGTTCTGGCGGCCGGTGTGCTGTAACTGCGTCACGATTCTCGCGCCGTAACGGTGCACGGCCAACGGAATGTTGCTGAGCCCGGACCGACACATGTCATCGTGGATTGTAACCGGGTTGCCCGCAGGACGGCCGTAAACCCAGTCAACACAGGTGTTCTCAAGCACGATCAGCCCCACGCCGCCGCGCGCCCGCTCCACCAGATAGGCGATCAACCGATCGGTCACCTCGCCCGATTCGCTGGCGAACTTGGTGTGCATAGGCGCCATTACGAGCCGGTTCTTCAGCTCTAGGCCTTTCAGCCTGAACGGTTCAAAGAGAATCGCCAACTGCTCATTCATCCCACGCTCCATAGTTGTCCACGACGCGCCTTACTCACTGAGTCAAGCACACCTGATACCATGGCCTCCAAATTCTAAACCAAACTCGACGCCTGCCGAATGTCCGCTGTTATCCAATTATAGCATTTTATTGATACCTCCCGCCTGGATCAATACGTCGGGTTAGCGCGTTCCATGGTTGGAATGAACGCTGCACATGGCCATCGGTGAGGGATGCGCCCGGAGGCAGCAGGTGCCCCTCGAACCGGAACAACGGTGCAGGCGTAGGGGAGCGGGACGGCGGACCATGTCCCGGCAGCCGCGAGGAGGATGCGGGAGCGGTCTCGGACGGATGCTAGAGGCATGTTGTGATACGGCTGCTGCGCGGCGAACAGCTGGACGGACGAATGCGCACTGCGATTCATTCAGATTCTGAACGAGAACCTGGCATGGGCAAGAACCCTCGCCACGGAACGCCGGACAACCCGGCGGAGGTTGTACTAGTGTCATGTATCTTAAGTGAGTGACCAGTAGGGGTGGGGGGTGGTATCGTTGGCCGGTAGCAGGGAGGGCCGGCAGTGGCGAATCACTACACCCGACAGATCCCGGAGCTGGCGGATGAGCAACGGCAGGAATTGCAACGCTGGGTAAGACGAACGAAGACTTCGCAAGCGCTGGCTCTGCGGGCGCGGATCATTCTGGAGACCGCCAGCGGGAAGAGTGACCTGGAGGTAGCAGGCCAACTCGGCACCACGCGAGCGACAGTGGGCAAGTGGCGGCGGCGGTTTCTGGGCGCCGGCTGTGATGGCTTGCTGGACGAG
>JAKZWC010000298.1:0-3482 GCA_047515735.1 Spirochaetales bacterium
CAACCGTGATGCGACGGCCCGCGATCCGAGGCTTGCCGCCGCACACGCCCGGGGTGATCGCGATGTGCTGATTCACCGTTTCCGCAGTCATGCAGGCACCTCCATATGCGTGCTGGCCAAGCGGCGGCGAAGCGGCTCCGCGGAGCAACACACCCGTGGCCACTCGCCGATGGTAGCTCGATTCCAGCCGCCGGGCAACGCACTGATCCAAAGGTGAGGGGGTCACGGCACAGCTCCCCGGCGACACCCGTTCGCGAACGGGCGGCGCGACAGGCACACGCTGCCGGCCGGCGCCGCCCGCCCGTTGGTGACTACTTGATCAGTCCAAAGTTGCGGAACTGAACCTCGGCCTCGTCGAGGAGCTGTTGGCCGCCGGCCGCCAGCCAGCGCTCCCGGAAGCCCTCGTAGTCGGAACTCTCGCCGGTAGTGTAGCGGAAGTCGAACTCGGCCTGTATCACGGACAGCTCTTCCACCAGCGTCGGGTCCAGTGACAGCAGCAGGTCGTAGCGCGGATAGGTGGGCAGCCGCAGCGCCGCCTTGTTCATCTCCAGCTCGGCCAGCGTGGCCCCCGCGAGCTCGTCGCTGGACCCCTCGATCAGCTTGTCGCCGCGGCTGCCGATCGAGTATCCCCAGTCGTACAGCCCCAGGTTGCAGCCGTCGCAGTAGCCGCGCTTGTTGACGCCCACCTGCCCCTAAATGTTCATGAACTTCCAGCCGTCGCCGGCGTCCTTGACCACGAAACCGTCGATCTCCACGCCCCAGCGCAGCTTCCAGAAGCCATCATTGGGATACGCCGTGTCTTCGATGATCCGCAGGATGCGCGCCATCTTCACGGCATCGCTCGCCGCCTCCGCGCTCACGGTGCGCGTTACGCCCCATAGCGAACCGTCGGGGATCATGCCGCCTCGCTCAGAGCCTACCGGCGTGGCCATGGTCTGCCACCAGCCGATCGTCTTGCCGGTGTTGCCGGTGCCGTTCTCGCTCTCGTTGGCGAGCACGCCCGGGTACCAGGAGAAGCCGTACTTGCCCGCGAACAGCGCCGGTTTGCGGTCGTTCCAGGAAATCGTGTACCAGTCGGGATCGATCAGCTTCTCGCTCACGATCGTACGCACCAGCATCAGGAACTGCTCCCTTTCGCCGCTGACGATCGGATGCGTCACCGCGTTGTCCTTGATTCCGAAGGTCTGCTCGGCGGCGTACATCTGCAGCAGGTTCGTGATCTCGCCGACGCCCATCTTGTTGCCCGCCGAGGTGAACGCGTAGGTGTCGTCCTTGCCGTTGCCGTCGGGGTCGTCGTAGGTGAACTTGCGTGCCACCTCCAGCAGCTCCTCGGGCGTGGTCGGCACCTCCAGGCCCAGGTTCGCCAGCCAGTCGGTACGGACCTTGAACGCCCAGATGGCCGGATTCGGCGGGCTCGCGAGCAGCGCCAGGTTGCCGTCGAATGTGAGCGCGGTCTTGGCCAAATCGGCCATCTCGCGCAGCACGGTCGGCACGTCGCCGGCGTAGGCGTTCCAATCCTCCACCAGCACCCCCTCGCGCCACAGGTTGACCAGCAGGTCCTTGTTGCCGTGGCTGATCATGTCCGGCACGTCGTCGGAAGCGAATCTGACCAGCACCTGCGACGGAAACTCGCGCGTATTGTTGAGCGTGAATTCCACGTTGTAGGTCTCGTTGAGCCACTTCCGGTAGGGGTCGTCCTCGCCCCGCGGCGTGCCTACCCAGGCACCCTGCATCAACTCGATGGCGACGGTTCGGTCGGCATCATCTGCGGCAGCGGAGTCGGCCTCTCCCGACGCTCCCACCGCCAGCGGCACGACCAACGACAGCGACAACAACGTCGCCGTCCACAGTGTTTTCTTTGGAACCATTGGTTACCTCCTCATGGTTCACGATTCGGCCACGGCCCCGGGCCGCGGCCTGAATTAACCCTTGACCGATCCCAAGTATACGCCTGAGACGAAGTGTTTTTGCAGAAACGGATACACGAGCAGAATCGGCACCGTGCCGAGCACCGTAATCGCCATGCGCAACGACATGAGCGACACCCGGTTTACCATCTCCCCGGTCTGGAAGTTCATGTCCCACCCGAGGTTCGCATTGAACAGGTTGACCATGATGAGCTGCGGCGGCATCAGGTACTCGTTGCGAATGTAGATCAGCGCGTCGAACCACGAATTCCACTGCGCCACGGCGATGAACAGCGACCAGGCCGCGATCACGGCGGTGCTCATGGGGATCATGATGTTCACCATCAACCGGATCTCGCCGACCCCGTCCATGTACGCCGCCTCCTCGATCTCGCGCGGCGTGTTGCCGAAGAACTGCTTGAACACCAGCACCCCCCAGCTGTCGATCAGCAGCGGCACGAAGAACACCGGAAACGTGTTCAGCAGCCCGAGCCCGGCGACCACCAGATAGGTCGGAATGAGACCCCCGGGAAACAGGATCGTGACCAGCACCAGGACGATCAGCGGCTGGCGCCCCGGCAGGCGATGGCGCGACAGGATATACCCCATGGTCATGGTGAACAGCAGGATGCACGGGGTGCCGATGACCACCCGGGCCACGCTCACCAGGAAGGAATTGGTGAACACCGGCGTGCGAATGATCACGTTGACGTAGGCGCGAATCGTTGGGCGGCTCGGCCACAGCAGAAAGCCGCCGCTCTCCACCCACTCCTGCTCGCTGGTCAGCGACAGCGCCACCACGTAGGTGAGCGGATACACGCAGGCGACGCACAGCAGCAGGATGCAGGTAGCGATCACGTACTGGTAAACGTGTTCCGCGGTCCCCTGCTGCATCGGACCCTACCAAAGCCCCACGTTGGCGTACTTGCTGGCCAGCTTGTTGCAGACCAGCACCAGGATCAGCCCGAACACCGACTGCAGAAAGGACACCGCGCTGCCCAGGCTGTACTGGATCTTGGAGAGTCCCTGGCGGTACACCCAGGTGTCCATCACGTCGGCGATGCTGTACACCGGCGGGCTGTAGAACAGCAGGATCTGCTCCGTGAACGCCCCCCTCAGGATGTTTCCCAGGGAAAGAATGAGCAGAAAAATGACCACGAAAGCGATGCTCGGTAGCGTGATGTAGCGAATCCTCTTGATGGGGCCGGCGCCGTCTATCTTGGCCACTTCGAACAGCTCGGTGTTGATCGACATCAGCGCGGCCAGATAGATGATGGTGCTCCAGCCAAGTTCTTTCCAGAGCGCCGACAGCAGCAGCAGCGGCAGGAAGTAGTAGCGGCCCATCAGGAAATTCTGCGGTTCGATACCGAAGCGGTCGAGGACCGCGTTGAGCACGCCGGCGTTGGAGAACAGCGCGTAGACGATCGCGTACACGATGGTCCAGGAAAAGAAGTGAGGGATGTAGACCAGCGTCTGACAAGCCCGCTTCAGCTTCCTGCCGGCCAGGTCGAACAACATGATCGACAGGATGATCGGCGGAAAGAACCCGACCAGCAGCCGCAACAGACTGATGTT
>JAKZWC010000299.1:0-12823 GCA_047515735.1 Spirochaetales bacterium
GTCGTGGATCAGCTCCGCCAAGTCCGCGATCGAGTAGATGTCATGGTGCGGCGGGGGCGAGATCAGCCCCACGCCGGGAGTGGAGTGGCGCACTTCGGCGATCCAGGGATACACCTTGGCACCGGGCAGCTGACCGCCCTCGCCCGGCTTGGCACCCTGCGCCATCTTGATCTGCAGTTCGTGCGCGTTGACCAGGTACTGGCTGGTCACCCCGAACCGGGCGGAGGCAACCTGCTTGATGGCGCTGTTGCGGGAGTCGCCGTTGGCGTCGCGAACGTAGCGCGCGGGGTCCTCGCCGCCCTCCCCGGTGTTGCTCTTGCCGCCGATGCGGTTCATGGCGATAGCCAGGGTCTCGTGCGCCTCCTTGCTGATGGAGCCGTAGGACATGGCGCCCGTCTTGAAGCGCTTGACGATGGCGGCGACCGGTTCCACCTCTTCCAGGGGAACGGGGCCGGCGGCCGGTTTCAGCTCCAGCAGCCCGCGCAGGGTCGCCAGCTTCTCCTGCTGTGAGTCGACCAGGGTGCTGTATTCCTTGAATTTCGCGTAGTCGGCGTCGCGACAGGCCTGTTGCAGCTTGTGGATAGTTTGTGGATTGTTGAGGTGATACTCGCCCTCGTCGCGCCACTGGTACTCGCCCCCGACATCCAGGGCGCCGTTCACGCCGGCGCGTGCGGCGTACCCGCGCAAGTGCCGTGCCGCCACCTCGCGGGCGATTTCTTCCAGACCGATCCCTGAGAGCCGCGCCGCGGTGCCGGTGAAGTAGCGCTCCACCACTTCGCGGCCGATGCCCACCGACTCGAAGATCTGGGCGCCGCGGTAGGCCTGAATGGTGGAGATACCCATCTTGGAGAGCACCTTCACGATGCCCTTGAGCAGAGCCTTGCGGTAGTTGTACTTGGCGGCGGCGTGGACGCGTTGCACCGCGCCGTCGCCCATTCCGTTGCTGCCGGTGTCGGCATGGCCGTTGGGACTGCCGCCGGCGTAGCTGTCAGGTGGTCCTTCGAACAGCCCTTCGTGGATGGAGGCGTCGATGGTCTCGTAAGCCAGGTAGGGACAGACGGCACCCGCGCCGTAGCCGATCAGCGTGGCCAGGTGGTGCACCTCGCGCGGCTCACCGGACTCCACCACCAGACCGACCCAGGTCCGGGTACCGGCCCGGATCAGATGATGATGCACCGCCGCGGTGGCGAGCAGCGCCGGAATCGGCGCCCGCTCGGCGTCCACCCCGCGGTCGGAGAGGATGAGGATGGTGGCACCGGCGTGGATGGCCGCGTCGGCCTGGACAAACAGCTCGTCCAGTGCCTGTTTCAGAGCCTGGCCGCCGCCCGCGGGCGCATATAGCATGGCCAAGGTCGCGGCGCGGTGGGTGCCCGCGTACCCGTCCAGGGCGCGCAGCCGCTCGAGTTCCTCCAGCGAGAGCACCGGGCTTTGCAGCCGCACCTGACGGCAGCTCTCGGGCCGTTCCTGCAGCAGGTTTCCCTCCGCGCCGAGGGTGGTGATTGCGGAGGTGACCAACTCCTCGCGGATGGCGTCGATGGGCGGGTTGGTGACCTGTGCGAAGAGCTGCTTGAAATAGTTGTACAGCAGCTTGGGAGCGTCGGAGAGAGCGGCGGGCGGCGCATCGTTGCCCATCGACCCGACCGGTTCGATGGCGTTGCGGGTCATCGGCTCCAGAATCATGCGCAGGTCTTCGAAGGTGTAGCCGAAGGCACGCTGCTGCCGCTGGCGGTCGCCGGCATCCAGTTGCGGCGGCTCCGCGCCGGTGGCAAGCTCTTCCAGGTCCACCAGGTTGTCGCGCAGCCACAGCGCGTAATCCTGCCGTCCGGCGATGGCGCGCTTCAGTTCGGCATCGTCGATGATGCGCCCCTGGGCGGTGTCGACCAGCAGCATGCGGCCGGGGCGCAACCGGTCCTTGCGGACGATCTCCTCGGGCGGCAGGTCGAGCACCCCGACCTCGGAGGCCAACACGACCAGCCCGCTCTTGGTCACACAGTAGCGGGAGGGCCGCAGTCCGTTGCGGTCCAGCACCGCACCGACCTGGATGCCGTCGGTGAAGGCCACCGACGCAGGACCGTCCCAGGTCTCCATCAGCGCGGAGTGGTACTCGTAGAACGCCTTCTTCTCCGCGCTCATGCTCTCGTGGTTGGCCCACGGCTCGGGGATCAGCATCGTAAACGCGTGCGCCAGCGAACGCCCGCCGAGCACCAGCAGCTCGAAGGTGTTGTCGAGCATGGCGGAGTCGCTACCGGTGGGGTCGATCACCGGCAGCGTGGCGGCCAGGTCATCGCCGAACAGCTCGGAACGCATCAGCGACTGGCGTGCGCTCATCCAGTTTTGGTTGCCCTGCACCGTGTTGATCTCGCCGTTGTGCATCAGGTAGCGGTACGGATGGGCACGGTCCCAACTGGGGAACGTGTTGGTCGAGAAGCGGGAGTGCACCAGCACGATGGCCGATTCCATGGCCGGATGTTCCAGCTCGGGGTAGAAGTGGCGCAGCTGGTTGGTGGTCAGCATCCCCTTGTAGACCACGGTGCGGTGCGACATACTGGCGACGTAGAATTGTTCGCGAGCGTGCAAGGTCTGGGTGACCCGGTTCTCCAGCACTTTGCGGATAACGTAGAGCCGGCGCTCGAAGGTCTGGTCGTCGTCCATGCCGCGGCCGCGGCCGATGTAGAGTTGGCTGATGTGCGGCTGCACCGAACGCGAGGTGCGGCCCAGGGTAGACGGATCGGTGGCTACGTCGCGCCAGCCGAGCAGCGCTTGACCGTACTCCGCGACCACGTCGGCGGCGAGGTTCATCACCTTGCGGCGCAGCGCCGCGTCCGCCGGCAGGAAGCACATGCCTACCCCGTAGGCACCGGCCTCCGGCAACTCGAGGCCACTCTCCCGCGCCAGGATGTGCAACGCGGCGTGGGGGATCTGCAGCAACGTGCCGGCGCCGTCCCCCGTATCCGGCTCGGAGCCGCTGGCGCCGCGATGGTTCAGGCGCGCGAGCACCTTGAGGGCATGGTCGATCAGCCTGCGGGACTTGCGGCCGTACATGTCGACCACGAACCCGATCCCGCAGGATTCGTGTTCATACGCGGGATGGTATAGTCCCTGCTGCGGGGGAACGGTCGAAAATCTCATAGTATGTTCCGCTCGTTTCGTCGCTCTTCGGGAGCGGTTGTCACTATCCTCCGATCTGGTCAGGTACAGGGAAAGACGGGTGCAGCCCGCGCCACGGGCTACGATTGCGGCCGCTGCCGCGTCGTCTCGTGCGCCGCGTTCAACTCGCGCTGCGCGCGCCACCCGGCATACGTGCGACCGCGGTCGGCTACGCTGCCAGAGTAGCTACCATACGAGAATTGCCCAAATCCCGTCAATCTATCTCCCGCAGACGGTGAGCACGCCGTACCCAGGCGGCTCCGCTGAGCCGGAAAACCCCGTAAGCCCGCCCGAGCGCCGCAGAACCGCCCGGCGTGCCGGCCCCGGGGCCGGCGGCGGCCGCTCGCGGGCAGTGCGTGCGGGTCACCAGGGCGGTGGCGGGTGGGGCGAGGCGTGGGCGGCGTCACTCGCCGGGGGCGACGTCCCGGTGCCAGATACCGGCCTCGACCAGGTCGGCGGTTACCCGCTCGGCCCAGCCGCGGTTGGCGGCGGGACTGGCCGGACTGGGGTGCAGGATCCGCACCCGGCGCGGGCGCTCGGCCAGGGTGGTCCGCTCGGCGACGCGCTGCGCGGCGTGCGTGGCGAAGGCGCCGATGCCAACCAGCCAACGAGGCCGCAGTTGGCGGACCAGGCGCTGCAGGTGATCGTCGCACAGCGCGAGCAGCGGATCGCGTTCCGCCGCGGGCAGCTTGTCCGGGGTGCGATTGCGCCCGGACGCCTCGAGAAACATCAGGGGACAGTAGTTGACCACGTAGTGGTGACGGAAGAAGTTCGCGGGCTGTTCGAAGCGGTCGCGGAACAGTCCCCACAGACGGCTGCCGCTCACCTCCCGCCGGCGGCACCGGAAGCCCTCCACCGGGCGCCGCGGATGGGAGTCGTTCGGGATGCGGACCTGACAGTCGATTCCCAGCCAGTCCCGTACCAGCCCCACGTCGCCGAACGGCACGCCGGTCTGGGCCATCCCGAACGGTCCCGGATTCATTCCCAGGAACAGGGTCCGGGCGCGCGGCGGTGCGTATCGCTCGACGTAGGCCCGGAACCCGCACCAAGCGTAATCCAGGGGCGCATATACGGTGTGGACCGGGGCGGCGAAGCGCAGCCCGGAGAGCGCGGCTCCCAACTCCTGCGCGGCATCCAGCAGCGGAGCCGCCGCTGCGCTGCCGGTCACGGGTGTCGCTCCGCGACGCGGGCGGCCGCGGCCCCGCCGGAGCCGCCGGCACAGTCCACCGGCCGCGTGGCCGCGACCCGGCGATCGACGGTCTGACTGAGGGCGCGCGCATGCACCGCTCGCGGCTCCTGTACGTTCATCGGGTTCAGGGCTGGAGCCTCCGCTGGTGGGGACCGTATCCTGCCTCTGCATGGGCGACAATACAGGGTGCGTGCCGGTGGTGAGTGACCTGAGTGACCCCGGTGGCTTGCGGGTGGCGAGCATCCTCGGTAACACTGCTCGCTGACCGGCAACCAGACCATGGCCACCACCAACGATGTCCTTCCATTCCGGGCGCTGCACTACGATCCGCAGCGCGTCGACGACATTGGACTGTGCCTGTCGCAGCCCTATGACGTGATCTCGCCGGAGATGCAGGCGAACTATTACCGGCAACATCCGTGCAACGTCGTGCGCCTCATCCTGGGGCGCCGGCACGCCACCGATAGCGATGCGGACAACCGCTACACGCGTACCGCCGCAACTCTCGACGACTGGCTGCGCCGCGGCGTCCTGCGCGATACGCGACGGCCGTCGTTCTGGGTGTATGAACAGCAGTTCGGCCTGCCGCAGGTCGGGGAGCGCCGCGTTACCGGGTTCATCGGCTTGGTGCGCCTGCACGACTACGCCGCCGGCGCCATCCTGCCGCACGAGCAGGTGATGCGCGGCGTAGTCGAAGATCGCCTGCAACTGATGCGCGCCAGCAACGTCCAGATGGAGTACATCTGGTCGATCTACCAGGATCGTGCCTACGCCATCGACGACGTATTGGAGGGGGTGGAGCCGGAGCCGCCCGTCATCGATCACCGGGAACAGCCGCAGGGGGTGCGTCATCGCCTGTGGCGGCTCACCGACCAGCGGCGCTGCGCCACCATCTCGCGCATGATGCGCGGGCGCACCATCTTCATCGCCGACGGTCATCACCGCTACCAGACCATGCTCAGCTTCCGCGACGAAATGCGCCGCCGTTATCCCAACGCCGGCAGCGATGCGCCGTGGGAGTTCATCCTCATGTTTCTGGTGAACAGCGAGCACCAGGGCCTGACGATTCTGCCGACCCATCGTGTCCTGCACGACCTGCGCATCGCCGACCGGCGGCCGCTCGAAGGGCCGATCATGGAGCACTTTCGGGTCAGGAAGTACACCCACACCGAGGCAGGTCGCGCGGAGGCGACCCGCCGCTGGCTGCGTGACCTGGCGGACGCGGAGCCGGGGGAACACAAGATCGGGGCGTACATCCGCAACAGCGGCTGCTATTACCTGGCGACGTTGAAGGATGCGGAAGCCTACGAGCAGCTCGTCGATCTGGACCATTCGTCTCGCTGGAAGCGGCTGGACGTGAACATTCTCAACGTATTGGTATTGCAGCAGATCCTCGGTATCACCGAGGCCGAGCTCGACGGCGGCACCAGGGTGAGATACACGAAGAGCATCGACGACGCGTTGGCAGCGGTGGACCGGCGCACCGCCGACGTGGCGTTGCTGATGAATCCCACCCGGCTGGACGACGTGCTGGAGATTGCCCGCGCCGGCGAGCGGATGCCGCGCAAGTCCACCTACTTCTACCCCAAACCGGTGTCGGGGCTGGTGTTCTACCCGATGGGTGAGGTGAACAGGGCCGCCACGTGAGCCCGGGACGGACCGCAAGCCAGGCGCGCGGGACGGCGCGCGTCAGGTTTGCCGGGACGTTTCCGGGCGACTACGAGCCCAACCCGCTCACGCGGCTGTTGGCGGCGCGCCGCGCGGCCGGTGCGCCGCTCATCGACCTCACCGAGAGCAACCCCGCGGTGCACGGACTGAGCCCGGATCCGATGCGCCTGGCGCCGGGGATCACCTCCGGGCTGGGTTGCTACCGGCCCGAGCCCCGCGGTGCGCCGGGCGCGCGCGCGGCAGTTGCCGCCTACTACCGGGAGCGGGGCATCTCCACCGTCGCGGAACGAGTCGTGCTGACCGCCAGCACCAGCGAAGCCTACGGCTGGCTGCTGAAGCTGCTCTGCGAACCGGGGGACGGCGTGCTGGTGCCCGCGCCCGGCTATCCGCTGTGTGCCGACCTGGCCCGCCTGGAGCGGGTGCGCAGCGCGCCCTACCGCCTGCGCCCCGCCGCGGAGGGCTGGTGCCTGGACCGGGCGTGCGTGGCCGCCGGCTTGCGGCGCGGTGCGCGAGCGGTAATCGCCATCAGTCCTCATAACCCGACCGGTGCCTACCTTTCATCCGAGGAACTGCGCTGGCTGGGCGCAGCATGCGCCGACCACGGCGCCGCACTGATCGTCGACGAGGTGTTCGCCGACTACCCCTGGGATGCCGCCGCGCGCGACTGTTTCCGTGGCGACGCGCCCGCGCTCACCTTTCTGCTCGGCGGGCTGTCGAAAGCGCTGGCGCTGCCGCAACTCAAGTGTAGCTGGATCGTGGTGGCGGGACCCCGGCGCCGGGCCGAGGAGGCGGCCGCACACCTCGACTTCCTCGGCGACACCTATCTGTCGGTCAACGGCATGGTCCAGGAGGCGTTGCCGCAGCTGCTGGCGCGGCGCCACGAGGTACAGGAGCCGATCCGGTCCCGGGTACGCGCCAACGTGGCCGCCCTCTGCGCCGCCGTCCTGCCCGCATGCCCTACCTCCGTCACGCACGGCGGCGGCTGGTGGTGGCTGCAGCCGCTTCCCGCTACGGTGGATGACGCCGAGTTCGCGCTGGCTCTGCTGCGCGATCGCGGAACGCTGGTGCACCCCGGCTACCTGTTCGACGCCGAGGAACCCGGTGTGGCGCTCTCTCTGATTACGGCGCCGGAGACGTTCGCCGCCGGCATCGCCTGTCTCGTTGCGGCGCTGGAACACGACCATCCGGGAGATACGGCGTGAAATTGCCAGTCCAGCCGGTGCGGCGCCCGCCGCGGGAGGCAGGGGCGAGCGGCGGCGTAGGGCGCGGCGCGGCGGCGTGGCTGGGAGCGTTCTCGGCGCACGACGCGCCGGCGGCGCTGGCGCTGGCGCTGCTGGTGGTGGTGAGCTACTTCCCGGCGCTGCAGGGCGGCTTCGTGTGGGACGACGTGATCTTCGCCGAGGAGCCGGTGATCCACTCCCCCGGCGGGCTGCGCAGCATCTGGTTCGCCCCCGCCGACATCAAGAACGAGGGCCACTACTGGCCGCTGGTCTACTCCAGCTTCTGGCTGGAGCACAAGCTGTGGGGCCTGCGGCCCGCCGGCTACCACGCCGTCAACATCTTCCTGCACCTGCTCAACTGCCTGCTGCTGTGGCGCCTGCTGCTGCGCCTGCGGGTGCCCGGCGCGGTGCTGATCGCCGCCGTGTTCGCGGTGCGCCCGCTGCACGTGGAGTCGGTGGCCTGGATCATCGAGCGCAAGGACGTGCTGTCGGCGCTGTTCTACCTGGGCGCGGTGTTGGTGTGGGTGCGCTTCGTGGAGGCGCCGCGGGCCGGCAGCTACCTGCTGGCGGTGGTGCTGTTCACGGCCGGGCTGCTGAGCAAGTCGGTGGTGGTGACGCTGCCGCTGGCGCTGCTGCTGTGGCACTGGTGGCAGCGGGGCGGGGTGAGGCGGCTGGATCTGCTGCGGCTGGCGCCGCTGGCGGTGATCGGGGTGGCGATCACGGCGGCGGACCTGGCGTTCTACCGGGGGCGGGAGGTGCTGGAGCTGGGCTACACGCTGGCCGAGCGGGCGCTGATCGCGGGGCGGGCGCTGTGGTTCTACGCGGGCAAGCTGCTGTGGCCGGTGGAGTTGGCGGTGATCTATCCGCGGTGGGAGATCGAGGCGGGGGCGCCGGCGGGGTGGGGGTACGTGGCGGCGGCGGCGGGGCTGGCGCTGCTGTTGTGGCTGGGGCGGGAGCGGATCGGGCGCGGGCCGCTGGCGGGGGCGCTGTACTTCGCGCTGACGCTGGGGCCGGTGCTGGGGTTCGTGGACTACGGCTACCTGCAGTTTTCGTTCGTGGCGGACCGGTTCCAGTACCTGGCGGGGATCGGGGTGCTGGCGGTGCTGATCGGGGCGGCGGCGCACGCGGTGGGCAAGCTGCCGGCGGGAGAACCCGACGCGGCGGGGATGCGCTCCGCGGTGGGGATGCGCTACGCATCGGGGCTGCGTTACGCGGCGTGGGGGCTGGCGGCGGCGGCGCTGCTGCTGCTGGCCACGCTGACCTGGCGCCAGGCCGGCATCTATCGGGACGAGGTAGCGCTGTTCAGCCATGTGGTGGCGCTCAATCCGGAGGCGCGCGACGCCCATCTCAACCTCGGCAATGCGTTGCTCGAAGCGAACCGGACCGAGGAGGGTCTTGCCGCCAGCCGCGTTGCGGTGGAGCAGCGACCGGAGTCCGCCGACGCGCACTCCAATCTCGGTCTCGCCCTGTCGAACCTGGAGCGGTTCGCGGAGGCCGGAGAGTCGCTGCGCCGTGCGCTCGAACTCGCCCCCCGCCACAAGAGCGCACTGCAGAACACTGCGGAGCTGCTCAGGAAGCAGCAGCAGTACGAAGCGGCAGTCGAAGCCTACCAGACCGTACTGGAACGGGATCGCAGATACGCGCTGGCCTACGCCGGGATGGGCGACGCGCTGTTCAATCTGCAGCGCTACGAAGCAGCGGTGGCGTCGTTGACCCAGGCCCTCACCCTGCAGCCGCTCCTGCCGATGGCCGGTGCCATGGAAGTGCTCATGGGTCGGGCATCACGCGAGCTGGGTCGGCTCGAGGCGGCGGAGGGACACTTCCGGCGCGCCATGGAACTCGATCCGAGCGACGCAACACCGGTGCTGGACCTGGCCGGTCTGCGCGCCATGCAGCAGCGTCACGAGGAGGCCGACGAGCTGCTGCGCCGTGCCCGCGAGTTGCGGCCGCACGACCCGGCGACCCTGCAGAACGTGGCCGAGGCGCTGAGAAAGCAGGAGCGCTACGAGGAAGCATTGGCGGCGTACCGCGCGGTGCTGGAGATCGACGCCGATTATGCGCTGGCATACGCCGGCATGGGCGATGCGCTGTTTCGCCTGGAGCTCTACGATGAGGCGCTGGAGGCGCTGGCTCAGGCGGCGACGCTGCAACCGGACTTGCCGATGGCGGGATCGCTGCATCGACTCATGGGCCGTGCGGCGCTGGAGTTGGGGCGGCCGGAGGCGGTGGACCACTTCGAGCGTGCCGTGCAACTCGACCCGCGTGACGCGGAGGCGCTCGATCGCCTGGCGCTGCTGCGCTTCAGGGAGCAGAATTACGAAGCGGCGTTCGGTCTGTACCGGAGCCTGCTCGAGATCAATCCGGACAACCCGCAGACCCATTCCAACCTCGGCGCGACGCTGTACTATCTGGGACGGGTAAAGGAGGCGCTGAAGAGCTTCGAGCACGCCCTCTCGTTCGACCCGGAGTTGGAGACCGCCCTTACCGGCCGCGACCAGTTGCGCCAGATAGTGCGCCAGCAAGCTCCTTAATTCCTCACTGCCAAGCAGATATTGCGCCATGCCGGAGCGGCTGCGCGGCGACGATTGATTGACAGTCGCCACGGTGCGACATAGCCTTGAGAGCAAGACACGCGTGCGATTTCGCAGTTGGATCCCCTTCTTCTACGCCCGGACGAGAGCCCCGGCGCTGCTCTGTCTCGCGGCCGCTCTCTGCGGCTGCGCCGGTATCTCGGAGATTCGCCAGACCGAACTGTTTCTCGGGGAGTACTACGCGGGCGAGTACGAACAGGCGAGCACGGTTCTCGGCGGCGAGTCGGGTCTCGATTACGACGCCGAACAACTGCTGACCTCCCTGCACCTGGCCATGGCACTGCGCGCGGCGGGCAGATTCGCCGCTTCGCAGGCCGCTTTCGATCGCGCCGAGTCGCAACTGCTGTGGAAATCGGACGAAATCGCCGGCGTCGAGGACCTGCTGGCGGCGGGGTTCACCCTGGTGGGCAACGACCTGATGGTGTCCTATCAAGGGACGATCTACGACGGCGTGCTGGTCAATACCTTCAAGGCATTGAACGCAATGCATGGCGGTGACCTGGCGCGCGCCCGCGTGGAACTGAACCGGGCCGACCAGCGACAGGAGAACGCCGTGCATCAGCTGGCCGCCAAAGCAGGGGCGCTGGCGGTGGAGGAGGACGAGGAGCAGTATCAAGAGCAGGTCGATCGTTCCGTGGAAGAAGTGATGGATCCGGACGGACCGGTCGCCGCCCGCCTGCAGGCGGTGCAGTCCCTGGGCCGCTACCGCGATCTGCGCAACCCGTTCACCGACTGGCTGCACGGCGTATTCCGGCTGGCGACCGGCGAAGCCAACCGGGCGTCCAACCTGTTTCGCAATGCGGCCGTCCTCGAAGGCCAGCGCAACCGCCACGTGCTCGCCGATCTGGTGGAGGCCGAGCGGGTCGCTCAGGGCGGCACGCGGTCCGCCGGACGGGTATGGGTGATCCACGAAGATGGCACCGGACCCTACCTGGAGCAGTTCCGCTTCGACCTGCCCATATACACCGGCGATGGGGTGCTCGTGGTTTCCACCGCGCTGCCGGAGTTCCGCCCCGGTGCGCCGGCGGCGGGCTCCCTGCAGATTCACCTGGCAGGAAAGGAGTACCGCACCGAGCCGCTCCTGGACGTCGACCGCTACGCCGCCACCGAGTTCCAGGCCGGCTACGACTCGGTGGTGTTCAAGGCGGTGGCGGGGACGGTGATCCGGAGCCTGATCCAACTGGAGATTCAGCGGCAGTCGCGAGAGCAGGGCGGCCTGGCATCGGTTCTGAATGTAGTCGCTCCCATCGCGAGCGCCGTGGTGACCCAGGCCGACACCCGCATCTGGCGGGCGCTGCCCCACTCGATCGGGGTAGCCAGCCTGGTACGGCCGGACGACGGCCGGATGCGGATCAGTGCGGGGCCGGGGGCGGCGCGGGAGCTCATCCTGCCGCCGGGACGATTCGTCCTGGTTGTGGTAAAGACTATTCGAGCGGACGTGCCACCGGCCGTCCATGTCGCGGCGTTCGGCAATGAGTAACTTTGAGTTGCGTAACTTCAGGTTGCCGAAACGCCGATAAGCAAGATCACCTCACCGAGGAGGAGGAACATCAATGAATCAGAACGGTCGGCCCGTTACGGCGAAGACCGATGCTCGGGCAGCGTCGGCCGGTCAGTCGTCGCGGGTCCTATCATGCATCGGTCTCGCCATCGTCGCGGCCTTGGTAGTGCTGGCCGGTTGCAGGACCACACCGGTCTATCTCGATACGGAGGGGCGGTCGCCGCAGCCCGGGGATACCACCACGCTGGGCCTCGACTATCGCGACTTCGAGTTCGCGGCGGCGGAGGCGGTGGAATCGTTCCTGAGCAGCCCGCTGTCGCGCAAGCCCGGCAGTACGGCGCCCTGGGTAATGGCGATCAGCCGCATGATCAACGATACCGCGTTGAACATCGATACCGACCAGCTCGTCAAGAAGATCCGCGTCGACCTGCTCAACAGCGGGCGCGTGATCGTGACCACGGCGGTGGGGCTGGAGGGGCCGGAAGATCCCCTCAGCGCACAGACCCGTGAGCTGCAGGACTCGAAGCTGTTCAATCAGGACACCGTGGCCAAGGACGGCACCATGGTGGCGCCGGACCTGAGCCTCTCGGGCAAGATCATCCAGCGCAGCAACGTGATCGACGGAAAGCAGCAGGTCGACTACTACTTCCAGCTTACCGCGACCAACATCGAGACCGGTCTGGCCTACTGGGAGTTCGAGCAGGTGATCGCCAAGCTCGGCGACAATCAGCGGTTCTCGTGGGAGTAATGCATTCCGTGATTCTCAGCAGAGAGAGCAGGTTTGCGTTTGGGATGGTATCGGTCGTCTTGCTGATTGCCCCTGTACTGGCATGGGCGCAGGACGCTGCGCCCGGCCCGGATGCATGCTTCGATGGACCGCCGAGCGTAAGGGTCGAAGAGCTGATGGACCGCTGGGAGCGCCACGATCCGGTGGGTCAAGTTTTTGCACGGCGCACGGATATCACTGTTGTTCGCGGGACAGCTCTGGTCGGCAAGAGTGCCTACGAAAAAGACTGGGGCAGTTCGCGTTCAGTCGCTTATGTTCGAGCGTATCTGAATGCGATGCGGGAATTCGTCGAGAAAAGAAGGAGCGATATTCGGTCCGAGACTGTTCGTGACTACCTTGCGGATGACAATGGCGTAATAGAAGCGAGCGATCCAGCGTCGTACTTCGACAGGATCGAGACAAAGCATGCTGCACTCGTTGAAAAGAAACTTGACAACGCACTTAGGGAAGAGGGCCTGAGCAAGAGTGAGATCGAGGAATTGACGGCCCCAGAGAAGGTGATTCGGTTCCGCGACTCCGTAACACTAAAGTAAGGTCGACGACCGAGGCCAGCGGGAGCGCCTCGGGCCTGGTCCCCGTCAAGACCGTCGAAGTGGTGAGCTGCGAAGGTGATACGGCAATCGGCGTAGTATTGGCATCGTCTCGCAAGATGGGTGTTCTTGCCGCTCAGGTCGCGAATGGAGAGCCTATTTCTCCTGATCCCCAACGTGCCGGCAAGAC
>JAKZWC010000300.1:0-3528 GCA_047515735.1 Spirochaetales bacterium
CGCGCGGCAGAGCTCGCCGGCCGGGCCGCTGTGGGTGGCCGCCGAACGGTTGCCGGAGTGGCTGGCGCTGGCCCCGGATGCTGAGCGCACGCCGGAGCTGACCGTCCCCGGCCGCTACCTGCGCACCTATACGGCGGATGAGGCGCTGCGCGAGCTGTTGCGCGGCCGGCTGGAGGCGCTGGGACCGGTCACCGGAGAGGAGCTCGCCGCCTCCATCGGGCAGCCGCCGGGTGCGATAGCCGCGGCGCTCATCGCCCTGGAGACCGAGGGCTTCGTGATGCAGGGCAGCTTCACCGGCGGGACGGGTGCGGACGGCCCTGCCTCTGGCGACGGGGTCGAGTGGTGCGAGCGGCGGCTGCTGGCGCGCATCAACCGCTACACCCTGGACCGCCTGCGGCGGGAGATCGAACCGGTCTCCAAGGCCGACTACGTGCGCTTCCTGATGCGCTGGCAGCACGTCGGGCCGACGCACCACATGGCGGGACCCGAGGGCTTGGCCGAGGTGCTGGCGGCGCTGGATGGCGTCGAGCTGCCGGCGGCCGCCTGGGAGCAGACGGTGCTGCCGCTCCGCGTGCGCGACTACGATCCCGCGTGGCTGGACGCGCTGTGCCTGTCGGGCCGCGTCGTGTGGGCCCGCTTCCCGGACGACACCGCGGGCGCGCCGGTCAAGGCGACGCGCATCGCGCTCTTGAGCCGCGAGCGCCGGCCGGTCTGGCAGCGGCTGGCCGGGGCCGGCACGGCGCCGGCCCCGGCGACCGCCGCGGCGCGGGAGGTGCAGGGGCTGCTGCAGGAAGCGGGCGCTTCCTTCTTCGACGACATCGTCGCCGGCACCCGGCTGCTGCGCACGCAGGTGGAGGGCGCGCTCGGCGAGCTGGTCGCGGCGGGCTTGGTTACCTGCGACGGCTTTGCCGGGCTGCGCGCGCTGATCGGACCGTCCTCCACCAACGGCCGATCCGGCAACGGCTCGCGCCGAGGCGGCGCCCGCCGCTTCGGCACCGTCTACCGCCGGCAGCAGTCGTCCCTCGAGACTGCCGGCCGCTGGTCGCTGGCCGGGGCGTCGGAGGAGCCCGCGGCGGACGGGGATGCGGACGAGCAGGCGCGCGAGACCGCCGCCCGCGCCCTGCTCAAGCGGTACGGCGTGGTGTTCCGCCGGCTCACGGACCGGGAGCCTCACCTGCCGCCGTGGCGGGAACTGGTGCGCACCCTGCGCCGGCTGGAGACCCGGGGCGAGATCCTCGGCGGCCACTTCGTGTCCGGTGTCGGCGGCGAGCAGTTCGCGCTGCCGGAGGCGGTCGGCGCCCTGCGCGAGGTGCGCCGCACGGAAGCGACCGACGAGGTCACCGTCCTGAGCGCCGTCGACCCCGTGAACGCGCTCGGCGTGACCGTCCCGTCCGGCGCCCGGCTGGCCGCGCGCGCGGGCAACCGGGTCGCCTATCGGGCCGGCCGGCCGATCGCCGTCCTCGACGGGGGACGCGTGATCTATTGCGAGCAGCTCTCGCCCGAAGACGGCTGGTCGGTCCAGAAGCGGCTGCTGCGCGCCGCGGTCACCGAACCGGCCGGGCAGGATCCGAGCCGAGTCGCCAAACCCGCCCTGACCGGCGCCCGCTGAGCGCACTCGATCGTGAGTCGCAGGCGTTCCTCTCGGCGGGCTCAAGCCCGTCACCTGCCTGGTCCGCGGCTCGGACTCGCCCCTGCCGGCGGCGACGGTCCAGTCCCTGCCCCGCGGCTTGCCATCGACGGCGCCGTTCCCGACTGGATCGTGCTGTTCGGGGAACTGAGCGACGAGTACTGGGACAGGGTAAAGGGACACCGAAGAGCGGGAGACGCGCTGCATGAAGCGTCCGAACAGCAGTATGAGCGCGCGCTGCAGCTCGACCCGCGCGACAATGTGGCGCTCGATCGCCTTGCCATCATGCGGTTCTAGCGGCAGCGCTACGAAGAGGCGCTCGGCCTGTACCGGCGTCTGGCCGAGATCAGCCCCGGCAGCGCATAGACCGGCGCCAACCTGGAGGCAACGCTGTACTATCTGGGCCGGATCGACGACGCCGTCAAAAGCTTCGAGCGCGCCCTGTCAATCGACCCGTCGCTGGAAACGGCGCGGGCCGCCCTGGAGCTCCTGCGCGCGGCCGCTCAGCAGGACGGATCATAGCCGGCCATGATCAGACGCAAGAACACGCGAACCGCGCGGCGGCCGAGCGCATCTCGCACGCGTTCGGCGGCACCGGTGCGCGTCCCTGGCACCGGCCCGCAGGCACGCGTGTCGGCGGCATGGCTGGGTGCGTTCTCGCCCCACGACGGATCGGTGGCGCTGGTGCTCGCCCTGCTGGTGGCAGTGAGCTATTTCCCGGCGTTGCGGGGAGGCTTCGTCTGGGACGACGTGATCTTCGCCGAGGAGCCGGTCATTCACGCCGCCTCCGGCCTGCGCAGCATCTGGTTCGCCCCCGCGGACATCAGGAACGAGGGCCACTACTGGCCGCTCGTCTATTCCAGCTTCTGGCTGGAGCACAAGCTGTGGGGGCTGAACACGGCCGGCTACCACGCCGTCAACATCGCCCTGCACCTGCTCAACTGCCTGCTGCTGTGGCGCCTGCTGCTGCGCCTGCGCATGCCCGGCGCAGCCGTGATCGCCGCGGTGTTCGCGGTGCACCCGGTGCACGTGGAGTCGGTGGCTTGGATTATCGAGCGCAAGGACGTGCTTTCCGGTCTTTTTTACCTGGCTGCCATGCTGGTCTGGCTGCGCTTCCTGGAACAACCGCGACCCTGGCGCTATGGCCTGGCTCTACTGCTGTTCGCGGCGGGCCTGTTGAGCAAATCCATCGTGGTGACGCTGCCGGCGGCGCTGCTGATCCTGCAGTGGTGGAAGGAGGGCCGCATCACCGTGCGGGATCTGCGGCGCCTGGCGCCGTTCTTCCTGACGGCGCTGCTCATCACGGCAGTCGATCTCTCCTCAGTCGGTTCTAGGCACGCTTTCCTGGACTATTCCTTGGCCGAGCGAATGCTGGTCGCGTCGCGGGCCTTGTGGTTCTACGCGCGCAAGCTGGTCTGGCCAACCGATCTGGCCGTCATCTACCCGCGGTGGGACATCGGCCTCGGGGACCCCTGGGCATGGCTCTACCTGGCTGGCGCGGCGGCACTGGCGGCAACGCTGTGGTTGACGCGCCACAGGATTGGCCGCGGGCCGCTGGCCGGGGCCTTGTTCTTTGCGGTGACGCTGTCGCCGGTGCTGGGCTTCGTGAATCACGGTTACATGATTTACTCCCTGGTGGCCGACCGCTTTCAATACCTGGCCGGCATCGGGGTCATAGCAGTCCTCATCGGCGCCGCCGTGCACGGCGCCGGCCGGCTGCCGAGCGGATTGAAGTCGGGTGCGGCGGGTCTTATGGTGGTGTTGCTGGCGCTTCTTGGAACGGGGACCTGGCGCCAGGCGGGAATCTACCGGGACGAGGTCACCTTCTTCAGCCACATCGTTTCTCTCAACCCCGAGGCGCGCAACGCTCACTACAATCTCAGCAACGCCTTGACCAAGGC
>JAKZWC010000301.1:0-6087 GCA_047515735.1 Spirochaetales bacterium
GGCGCAGCCCCTGCTCCGGCGCGCGGCCGGTAAGGATCCGCTCCAGCAGGAGGCGCTGATACTCCACGGACGCCGGCGGCACGTTGGCAGCGATCCACTCCCGGTCGGGGGCGAGGACGAAGTGGTAGCGTGAGGTAAGCTGCGCGGCCTAGGCGATCACCTGCCACCACTCCAGACCGGTGGCGCGACTGACCAGTTCCGGCTTGCGCAGGTCATAGTAGACCGCGTCCGGATCGAGAAACACCTCTCGGCTGGGATCGAAGCGAAGGTGCTGGACGGTAAACGGATAGCCACCTACCTCGCCGCTGTCGCTGCAGCGCACGCACAGCCGTGTCCCGCGGTACAGCGTCATCGCGTCGACCAGGGGACCGCCGCCAAACTGCAACTCGTCGACCAGCGGCGCGATTTCGGCGACCGTGGCGTCAGCGGATATGTGGAGCAGGCGCTCGCCGTTGTACTCCGGCACCTGAAAGTAGCGATCGAGCGCCGAGAACCCCACCAGGTGGGTGGAGATTCCCGCCTTCGCGAACGGCACAAGGGCAGTGTGGCAGTCCATGACGACTACTTCGGGCCAACGGGCGGAACGGAACTGCCGTCAACCGGTTTCCGCCGAGACTACTTCGATCTCGGGGTTCACTTCGTCGCGCAGTACGCTCTGGACTGCCTGCAGGGTGCCGGCCGCTGACGACGGGCAGGTGCCGCAGGCGCCAGCGTAGCTTACCAGCACGCGGTTGTTCTCGTAGGCGAGCACATCGAGGTCGCCGCCGTCGCCCTGCAGGTAGGGGCGCACGGTACGGTCCAGCACCTCCTCGATCTGCCGCACCTCGGGCGGCTGGTCGTCGCGCACATGGCTCACCGGCCCGCCGCTCCCGGCGTCGGAAAGTTCGAAGCCGGGATCGTGCTCCTCGACCTGGTTGCTCAGCACCTGCTTTACCCAGTCGCCGACGTCTTCCCACGGCGCCTGCTCGATCTTGGTCACCGTGACGACGTTTTCGAACAGGTGCACCTGCTCCACCACCACCAGGGAGAACAGCGCCTCCACCAGTGGGATGCCGGTCGCCTCCTCGGCGCTGCGGAAGGTCACCTTGCCGGTGGACTTCACGTCGCGGTTGAGGATGAACTTCATCGCATTCGGGTTGGGGGTGAATTGGGTAAGTATCGCCACGCCCATATCGCTTACTCCTTAGATTCCGGGTCTCAATTCTGCGCCGACTCGGTGGTGGCCGGGCCCTGGCCGTCGAGGGCGCTCTGCAGGGTGTGCCACGGCAGGGTAGCGCACTTGACGCGCGCGGGAAACTGCCGGATGCCGCTGAACACCTTGAGCTTGCCGAGCTGATGCGGGTCGCGCGCCGGCTCCAGGTTGCCGGTCACCAGGCCCCGGAACTCCTTCAGGAGCCGCTCCGCCGCGGCTCGCGGGCGGCCCTTCACCGCGTCGGTCATCATGCTCGCCGACGCCTTGGAGATGGCGCACCCGGAGCCCTGGAAGCGGATGTCGGCGATGGTGCCGTCCGCGGCCAGCCTGATCGCCACCACGTAGCGGTCGCCGCACAGGGGGTTGTGCCCCTCGGCGTGGTGGGTGTGCGGCTCCAGGTCGCCCCAGTTGCGCGGCGTGCGGTTGTGATCGAGGATCACTTGCTGGTACAGCTCGCTGGCCGGCGTGCTCATCCGAACACCTCGCTCACCTTGGCGATCGCGCGGGACAGCGCCGCCACGTCGGAGCTGTCGTTGTACACCGAGAACGCCGCGCGCGCCGTGGCGGGCACCCCGAACCGCTCCATCACCGGCTGCGTGCAGTGGTGGCCGGTGCGCAGCGCGACCCCTTCCTGGTCGGCGATGGTGCCGACGTCGTGGGCGTGCACGTCGCCCATGATGAAGGAGATGATCGCCGACTTGTGCGCCGCGGTACCGATGATGCGTACCCCGTCGATGGCGCCCAGCGCGGCCGTGGCCTCCGCCAGCAGCCGCTCCTCGTGGCGGCCGATCGCCTCCAGGCCGACGCCTTCGATCCACTCCAGGGCCGCCCCCAGCCCGATCACGCCGGCGATGTGCGGCGTCCCCGCCTCCAGGCGCGCGGGCAGGCCGGCGTAGCTGGTCTTGGCGAAGGTCACCGACTCGATCATGTCGCCGCCGCCGCGCACTGGCGGCATCGCCTCCAGCAGCTCGCGCTTGCCGTACAGCACGCCGGTGCCGGTAGGGCCGAACAGCTTGTGCCCCGAGCAGCAGTAGAAGTCGACATCCAGCGCCGCCATGTCCAGCGGCAGGTGCGCCGCCGCCTGAGCGCCGTCCAGCAGCACCCGCGCCCCGACCGAGTGCGCGGCGCGGACCAGCTCGGCCACCGGGTTGATGGTGCCCAGCGAGTTGGAGACGTGCGCCGCCGCCACCAGCCTGGTACGCGGCCCGAGCAGCTCCAGCAACGCCTCCCACTCCAGCTCGCCCCGATCCGAGATCGGCGCCACGCGCAGCACCGCGCCGGTGCGTTCGGCCAGCATCTGCCACGGGACGATGTTGGAATGGTGCTCCATGTGCGTGATCACCATCTCGTCGCCGGGGCCCAGGTTGGCGCCGCCCCAGCCCAGCGCCACCAGGTTGATCGCGTCGGTGGTGCCGCTGGTGAAGATGATTTCTTCAGGCTCGGCGGCGCCGAGGAACGCTTGCGCCTGCTCCCGGACCCGCTCGTAGGCGGCGGTGGCCTGTTCGCTCAGGTAGTGGACGCCGCGGTGGATGTTGGCGGTCTCCGCCGCGTAGTGCCGGTGCAGGCGCTCGATCACCGCCCGCGGCTTCAGCGTGGTGGCGGCGTTGTCGAGGTATACCAGGGGCTTGCCGTGCACCTCGCGCGCCAGTACGGGGAACTGTGCGCGGATGGCGGCGACGTCCAGCACCGGGGCCGGCGCCGTGGCAGTCATGGCGGCGGTGCTCATGCCGGTGCGCTCCATGCGAGGCGGTCCAGGCGCCGGTGCAGCAGCTCCAGCAGGCGCGGGCGCAGGGCGGTGGCCGGTAAATCGCCCACCACTTCGTCCAGGAAGCCGCGCGCCAGCATCTGACCCGCGGCGGGCCGCGGGATACCGCGGGTCTGCAGGTAGAACATCTGGTCCTGGTTCAGGCGGCCGGTGGTGGCGCCGTGGGTGCAGCGCACGTCGTCGGCGCCGATCTCGAGCTGCGGCTTGGTGTCGACCACCGCGCCGTCCAGCAGCAGGTTCTGGTTGAGCTGGAAGGCGTCGGTCTGCTGCGCCAGCGGGCGCACCAGGATGCGGCCGGAGAACACGCCGTGGCCGCCGCCGCCCAGCACCATCTTGTACAACTGGCGGCTGGAGCAGTTCGGGGCGGCGTGCTCCAGGTAGGTGTGGTTGTCGATCACCTGCGGCGCCGGAGTGTCGCCGCCGGCCACCGCCGCGCCGCCCAGACGGCTGGAGGTGCCAGGGCCGGCCGCCAGTACGTTGAGGGTGTGGCGCGCCAGACGGGCGCCGGCCGCCATGCTCAGCGCGTGCAGCTCGCTGTCCCGCTCCTGCACCACCGTGGTGCTGCCGAGGTCGAAGGCGCCCTCCGCGGCCGCCTGCACCCGGACGTAGGTCAGCGCCGCCCCGGCGCCGAGATGGATCTCGGTCTCGCCGCAGGTCAGGGAAGGCGCTGCTTCCCGCGGCGCCCCGTTCGCCGGGGCGAAGGTCTCCACCAGGGTGACCCGCGCTCCGTCCGCGATCCGGACCCGCACCCGCGGCGCGCTCAGCACGCCGGCCTCGGTCAGATGCACCAGGTGCACCGGCGCCGCGCCGGCAGCGCCGTCCAGCCGCAGTTCGTAAAGGCTGCCGAATACCCGCGCCAAACGGGTAAATGCGTTGCCGGTAGAGCGTGTGAACGTGGCGGCTGGCCGGTGCGCCGCGGCGTGGTGCATTCCGTTGGCTGTGATGGTCGCCCACGGGCCGTTGGCTCGGCTGCCGTTGACGGTAACCAATCCCTGCGGCTGGTCCGCGACAAGCTCGAAGAGGAATCCCTCGGGTACCCCCGCAGCAAGATCCCGAGCGGGTGCCAGCCGGTACTTCGCCTCCACCACCGCGCGCACCGGAGTATGCGCCCACTCTTCGTCGTGGCGCAGCGGGAACCCGGTGGCTGCCAACTCCTCCAGCGCCGCCGCGCGCTCCGCGGCATCCGCCGCATCCACCGCCAACCCGGCCCCATGCTCCCGGTACAGCTTCTGGAACTGCGCCACGTAGGGCGCCGCGCTCCCGCTTCCGGTTGCCGCGTCCTGCGCCACCGCGCCGCGCTCGGCCACGGCGCCTGCCTCAGCCATCAGCGCGCCGCCGTCCCGTTGACCAGCCATTCGTAGCCGCGCTCCTCGATCTCCAGGGCCAGCTCGCGGTCGCCGCTGCGGACAATGGCGCCGTCGTACATCACGTGCACCCGGTCCGGGGTCACGTAGTTGAGCATGCGCTGGTAGTGGGTGATCAGGATGAACGCGTTCTCGGCGTGGCGCAGCTTGCCGATGCCCTCCGCCACCGCCTTGAGCGAATCGATGTCCAGCCCGGAGTCGGTCTCGTCCAGGATCGCCAGGCGCGGCGCCAGCAGCGCCAACTGCAGGATCTCGTTGCGCTTCTTCTCGCCGCCGGAAAAGCCGACGTTGACGTCGCGGGCGGCGAAGTCCGCCGCCATTCCCAGCAGCCGCAGCTTCTCCAGCAGCAGCTCCTCGAAGTCGAGCGGATCCAGCTCCGGCAGCCCCTGCGACACCGCGATCTCGTTGTACGCCGCGCGCAGGAACACCGCGTTGCTCACACCCGGGATTTCCACCGGGTACTGGAAGCTGATGAACACGCCGTTCTTGGCGCGCTCGTCCGGCTCCATGGCCAGCAGGTCGCGCGGGCGCAGGTTGACCTCGTAGCTCACGCCGCCGCCGGTGACCTCGTACGACGGATGCCCGCCGATCACCCGCGCCAGAGTGCTCTTGCCGGAGCCGTTGGGCCCCATGATGGCGTGCACCTCGCCTGCCCGCACCTCCAGGTCGACGCCCTGCAGGATCGGAATCAGGTTGCCGTTATCGGCCGTCACGGCCGCGCTCAAGTCGTTGATCTTGACCATCAGCCGACGCTGCCCTCCAGCTTCATTTCCAGCAGCCTGACCGCCTCCACCGAGAACTCCAGCGGCAGTTTCCTGAAGACTTCCTTGCAGAAGCCGTTGATCAGCAGCGAGATGGCAGCCTCCATGTCCAGCCCGCGGGTGGCGAGGTAGAAGAGCTGCTCCGCCCCGATCCGGGAGGTGGACGCCTCGTGTTCGACCGTGGCGGTGTCGTTGCGCACCTCGATCGAGGGAAAGGTGTTGGCCTGGCACTCGTTGCCCACCAGCATCGAATCGCACTGGGTGAAGTTGCGCGCGCCGGCGGCGCCGGGCTGGATCCGCACCTGGCCGCGGTAGGCGTTGCGCGAACGGTCGGCGGAGATGCCCTTGGAAACGATGGTGCTGGTGGTGTTCCTGCCGATGTGGATCATCTTGGTGCCGGTGTCCGCCTGCATGCGGTTGTTGGTCAGCGCCACCGAGTAGAACTCGCCCACCGAGCCGTCGCCGAGCAGGATCACGCTGGGGTACTTCCAGGTGATCGCCGCGCCCGCCTCCACCTGGGTCCAGGAGATCTTGGAGTTGCGCCCGGCCGCCTTGCCGCGCTTGGTCACGAAGTTGTAGATGCCGCCTTTGCCGTCGGCGTCGCCGCCGTACCAGTTCTGGACCGTGGAGTAGTTCACCACCGCGTCGTCCACCGCCACGATTTCCACCACCGCGGCGTGGAGCTGGTTCTCGTCGCGCATCGGGGCGGTGCAGCCCTCGACGTAGTTCACCGAGCTGCCGCGGTCGGCCACGATCAGGGTGCGCTCGAACTGCCCGGTCTCGGCGGCGTTGATGCGGAAGTAGGTGGACAGGTCGATGGGGCATTTCACCCCCGGCGGGATGTAGCAGAACGACCCGTCGGTGAACACCGCCGAATTGAGGGCGCTGTAGAAATTGTCCGCCGCCGGCACCACCGAGCCGAGATAGCGCTGCACCAGCTCGGGGTGCTCCTTGAGCGCCTCGGTGATGGAGCAGAACACGATGCCCAGCTCGGTGAGCTGCTCC
>JAKZWC010000302.1:0-9381 GCA_047515735.1 Spirochaetales bacterium
CCTTCGCGGTGGTGGTGATGACCGCGGCGGTGGAGGTGAGCCTGTCCGGGTTCACCGCCGCGCAACCGGACGGCGGCGGCGTCGGCCTGTTGGAAGCCGCGCGACACATCATGGCCGGCGGCGTGGGCCGGGGCGCGCGTCCCGACCTGCCGGGCGCGCGGCTGCTGTTCGGCGGCATGGCGCTGTGGCTGGCCTGCTTCCTGGCGTTGCGCGTGGTAGTGGTCGGATTGCGCCGCCTGGGCTCCGCGGGCTGGGCCACCGCCGGCGCGGTAGCCGCCCTGGCTCTGGGCGCGGTCCTGCTCGGACCGGTGCGGACCACGGAGCTGTTCATCTTCGCCGGCTCACTGCTGCTGGCTCTGGCCGCACTCGGCTCGCTGCTCAAGGAGCTGCACCAGCGCCGCACCGCCTCCCGGAAGCAGCGTCGATCGTAGTCGGCATTCGGCCAGCGGATCGTGGCCGTCGGACCGCCGTCAGCCGTCCGCGACCTCGAAGGCGGTTACGTTGCGCGTCTCGCGGCTGAGCTCCACCCCGATCAAGTGGATCGGCTCCCCGCGGCCGCGATACTTGTCGGCGCGCTCCAGGCGGATGCTGTTCTGCATCTGCTGTCCGGGGTGCTGCACCAGTGGCGCAACAGGACCAGGTTCAGGCTCTGGCGGACCACAGCGCTGGCATTTGCCGACGCTGGCGCCAGTGTGGTCGTGGCCGACGTGGACCAGGCCGGGGGCGAGGACACGGCACGCGCGGTCCGCGAGCGTGGCGGTGCGGCTCGCTTCATCGCGACCGACGTGACCCAGGCGGGCTCGGTCGAGGCCATGGTCGCCGCCACGGTAGCCGTGTTTGGCCGGCTGGACTGCGCATTCAACAACGCCGGCGTCGGCAGCCTGAGCCGCACCCACGAGTACCGTGAAGAGGACTGGGACCGGGTGATGGCGGTCAACCTCAAGGGCGTCTGGCTGTGCGTCAAGTACGAGGTGCTGCGCATGCTGGAGCAGGGAAGCGGTGTCATCGTCAACATGGCGTCTGCCACCGGTCTGGTGGGGGCCCGCAATGCTGCCGCCTACGTGACCAGCAAGCACGGCGTGGTGGGGCTCACCAGAGCAGCTGCGCTGGAGTATGCCGAGCACGGGATCCGGGTGAACGCAGTGTGTCCCGGGGTGATCCGCACCCAGATGCACGGAGGGCGGCTGGAGGACGCGGCGGATGTAGCGCATCTGACCGCGTACCATCCGATCGGACGCCTCGGCGAGCCCGAGGAGGTCGCTGCCGCCGTGGTGTGGCTGAGCTCCGACGCCGCCTCCTTCGTCACCGGGACCATGTTGTCGGTCGACGGCGCCTGGACCGCCGGCTAAGGCGCATTTCTCACAAACTCAGCTGATCGGTCACATGTGCTCCTACAGCGCGTACTGTGCCGGCCCAGCGTCCAAATCGCTGCGGAGAAAAGCGCTGTAGTCCGGATTTCTTGGTTGGTGAGAAATCCGGACTAACGGTGAACTAGCGCGGTCGCTCGGAGACCACGCCTGCCAGCAGGGCGGCGCGAAACTCCTCCATATGAAATGTGCTCCTCCGCCATGACCAGCGTCGCGTGGTAGGGCGTGAACACTCCGCTACCGACGCTCAGCTGCATGCGACCACCCTGGGGCTCGGCCCACAGGCCGCGAGCACGCGCCACCTCGACCCCGAAAACGTCGACCTCGCGAACCGATCGCGGCGGGAAATCCACCTCCACGATGTGCGGCGCATCCGCGTCCGGATCGTAGCTGAAGCCGCGCTCCTGGAGCTGCCGGTCGAGATCCTCGGCCCAGGCCCTCGACCGCTCCCACGCGTTCAGCGGTCTTGCCCGCCACCTCGCGGATGAGAGCCTGCGTCGACTCCCTGACTCGGGTTGGATGTCGATCCAGCCGAGCGCGTGCACGCAGAGGTAGAGCTTGTTCGGAACCATCGAATCTCCTCACGGCGCTCCCGGCGCATCCGTCTGCCACACTAGGGTCTGATCGGCGACACACACCCCAGTCTTGATATCGAACTCGTACTGGTGCCAGGGACACTAGAGGATCTCGTGCTCCCAGGCACCCGTTCCGGCGCACTGACTGCACCGTAGCAGGGAAGGCCAGACCCTGGTAGCTTAGGGCTCACTACGAACCGCAGGGAGACGTGACAATGGCTGTTCATCTCGAGTGGGTGGGTATGGCGTGCTTCCGCCTCTGGCAGGACGGCGGTCGCGCCATCGCCATGGACCCGTACACGCCCGCCGCGATCGGGTTGGTCGATGATGGATCGAAGATCCAGGCCGACACGGTCATCGCCAGCTCGCTCACCGATGTGGCCCACGGCAATGTCGGGCTAATTGCTGGCGAGCCCCGGGTAATCAACGCCCTGGATGTGGCGCGCGATCCTGGCGCGACGCTGGTCGACGGCGAGCCCCTGGTGACCGTCGAGGCGGCGGAGGCGCCGGACCACCCCGACGGCGCCGACGACAACGCCCTCTACGCGTTCCAAGCGGGCGGTCTGTGGTTCCTGCACATGGGCGACCTCGGGTACGGGCTCGACGCGGAGCAGCTCGCGCCCTTCGCCGGCCGCTGCGACGTCCTCCTCGCGCTGACCGGCGAGGGACTGACGCTGACGCTGGATGAGCTGGAGCCGATGATTGACATCCTGAGCCCAACCTGGATCGTGCCGATGCACTACAACCTGGCGCCGGTCAGCGGCCAGAAGAGGGTGATGACCAAGATCGACGCGTTCCTGGAGCGCCGGCCGCGGGATCCCATCATCTATCCCCGCCACCATACGGTGACCTTCCCACTCCCGGCGTCCGAGCTCGGACGGCCTTCGATCGTGCTGCTCGAGCCCTCCGGCTATCAGCCGAGCTGAGCGGCTCGGGAGCGTGCCGTGAGACTCGCGTCGCTGGTCGAATCCGGCGACCCCGAACGGCTTGCCACTGGATTTCGGTTCACCGAGGGCCCGGTGTGGATGCCGGACGGCTACCTGCTGTTCTCCGATATCCCGGCCGACCGCATTTACCAGTGGCGGGCCGTCGCGTCTGATGAGACCCACGGGTCTGACGCGGACCACAACGCCCGATCCGGTCGGCCAGAGCAGTCCAGCGGGTCCGGCGGATCCAGTGCGCCCGGCCGGGCCGGCCAGTCCGACCGGCCCGCGGCGACCGCCGGGCACGTCCAGCTGTGGCGCGAGCCCACTGGCAACGCGAACGCCCTGGCCACGGACGGGCAGAGCCGTGTGGTGGCCTGCGAACAGGGCAATCGGCGCGTATCACGCATCGAGGCCGACGGTACCCGGGCGGTGCTGGCCGATCGGTACCAGGGTAAACGCCTCAACAGCCCCAACGACGTGGTCGTCAAATCCGACGGCAGCGTCTACTTCACGGATCCGCCCTACGGCATCACTCCCGGTGAGTCGTCCTCAGTTCGGGCGGAGCAGGAACAGCCCTGCAACGGCCTCTACCGCATTCGGACGGACGGGACGGTGGAGCTGCTCGTGGACGATTTCGATCGCCCCAACGGGCTGGCGTTCTCGCCCGACGAGTCGCTGTTGTACGTCGGTGATTCGCCGCGCCGCCACGTGCGCGCCTTCGCCGTAGATGCCGGCGGAGGCCTGACCGACTCGCGCATCTTCGCTGACATGGACCACCCCCAGCCCGGCGTTCCCGACGGCATGAAGGTCGACGTGGAAGGCCACCTGTACGTGGCGGGCGCCACCGGCGTCTGGGTCTTCGAGCCCACCGGCACCTGTCTCGGGGTCATCGTCACCCCGGAGCGCCCGACCAACTGCGCCTGGGGCGACGACGACCGCAGGAGCCTCTACATCACCGCCCGCCCGTCCCTGTACCGCATTCGCGTCTCGGTGCCGGGCGCCGGGGGTGCCGCTGTCGCCTAGCGCGGGTAATCGTGTAACGTAGGGCACACGCCAACAGCGAAGGGACTAATGGACAAGGACACGCAGCCGCTACACGACCGACTCGGAGACCTCCTGCAGGAGCACGAGTCGCTGTTCGGGGTGATCTGCCGCGACGCCACGCTCACCGATCTCGAGCTGATGGCCCAGGCCGGCTATCACGTCGTCTGGCTCGACATGGAACATGGTCCGCAGTCCACGGCGGAGGTGCTGCGGCTCGGCCGCACGATCACCCATCTGGGTATGGTGCCTCTGGTGCGGATGCCGGAGCTGTCGCGCACCCACGTGCAGCGCCTGCTCGATGGCGGCATTCAGGTCCTGACGCTACCGGACGTGCGCAACGCCAGCGAGGCGGCCCGGTTCGTGCAGCTGGGCAAATACCCCCCTCTGGGGCAGCGCGGGGTCTCCAGCTCCAGCGCCGGCACCGAGTTCACGATGGGCACCGATCCACAGCAGCGGCTGCGCGAAGCCAATGCACGGACCCACCTGATGGTGATGATCGAGAGCGACGAGGGCTACGCAGCGCTGGACGCGATTCTGGAAGTCGAGGGTATCGACCTGGTGACGGTGGGGCCGATGGACTGGGCGGTCGGCCTCGGGCTGTACGGCACCGAAGCCCAGGACCGGCAGGCTGCGAAGATCGAGGGCGTGATCAGCGCGGCGGCCGCGGCGGGTAAGATTCCGACCGCGGGCGCCTTCAGCACCGATCAGGCCAGTTACTACCGCGACCTCGGCGTGCGGGTGTTCTTCGTGGGCGTGGATCTGGTGCTCAAACGCCAGGTGCTGACCACGACTCTCGCCGATGTTCGCGACGCGCTCGGGCAGTGAGCGCAGGGGAGATGAAATGAAGCTCGGCGTGATCTCACAGAACCTCGAGCAGTTCGATTTCGAGGATGGGCTGCGCTACGCACGGGACAAGGGATTCCAGGCGGTGGAGGTCGGAGCCTGCGGGCTCTGGGGGCGGGGCTACTGCGATACCGAGCGGCTGCTCGCCGACCCAGGCGAGATCCAGCGCTGGTTGGACACCTTCGCACGCTACGACCTCGAGATCAGCGCGCTCGGGGGGCACGGCGCACCGCTCCTGCCGGACAAACAGACCGCCGAGACCTATTCGCGCGAGTTTCGCCAGACCTGCGAGCTGATGGAGCGCGCCGGCATCAAGCGCATCACCTTGCTGGCCGGTCTGCCCGAAGGGGCCGAGGGCGACACCGCCCCCAACTGGGTGACGTTCGCCGAGTGGCCGTTCCTGCGCGACACGCTGGACTGGCAGTGGGAGCAGCGCCTGTTTCCGTACTGGCGGGAGCATGGCAAGATCGCCGCAGATCACGGCGTGACGCTGTGCGTCGAGATGCACGGCGGCGACAGGATCCACAACCCGGTGACGCTGAAGCGGCTGCACGAGGAGATCGGCCCGGTCGTCGCCTGCAACTTCGACATCTCCCACCTCTGGTATCAGGGCATCGATCCGGTCGACGCGCTGTACTACCTGGGCCCGCTGGTCCAGCACGTCCACGCCAAGGACATCCTGATCAATCGGCACAACGCCCGTGTGCGCGGCATGATGGACAGCACCTCCACCGAGCAGTCTGCCGAGCGCTCCTGGACCTACACGCTGGCCGGCTGGGGCCACGGCGAGGCGACCTGGCGCGAGTTCGTCACGACGCTGCGCCTTACCGGCTATGACCACGTCATCTCGCTGGAGATGGAGAGCGAGTACTTCGAGGTCGAGGAGGGCCTGGACAAGTCAGTGGCGTTCCTGAAGCCCCTCGTCTTGGAGAAACCGCCGGGGGCCAAGTGGTGGGAGATCGCCGGCATGGAACGAGCCGGCGGGCTGGGCGAGACGCGGTCGGGAGACTGAGCGGATGGCGGTTCAGCTGCAGTGGGTGGGATTGGCGTGCTTCCTGCTGCGCCAGGAGGACGGCTCGGCCATCGCCATGGATCCCTACGATCCGGCGGTGGTTGCCGCGGCGTGCGGCATCGCGGATCCGGCGGTGCTGGACTTCCGCCTGGAGGCGGACACCGTCATCGTAAGCTCGCTCACGGACCAGGCGCACGCCTACCACCAGGCCGTCGCCGGCGAGCCGCGGGTGATCAACGCGCTGGACGTCGCTCAGGGCCGCGAGGAGCGTGTCAATGATGAGCCACTGTATGCCGTGCAGGCGGCCGAGGCCCCCCACCATCCAGAGGGACCGGACGACAACGCTCTGTACGCGTTCAGGGCCGGCGGCCTGTGGTTCCTGCACATGGGCGACCTGGGCTACGGCATTGGCGCCGATGAGCTCGCGCCCTTCGCCGGCCGCTGCGACGTGCTGCTGGCCCTGGTCGGCGAGAACCTCACCTTGCGGCTGGACGAGCTGGACCCCATGATCGACATCCTCGACCCGACCTGGATCGTGCCCATGCACTACAACCTGGCGCCCCTCACCGCGGGGATGACCACGCTCGACGTGTTCCTGGAGCGCCGCTCCCGGCATCCGCTCATCTTCCCGCGGCACCACACGGTGACATTTCCCCTGCCCGAAGGTGGGCTCGGCCGACCGACCATCGTGGTGCTCGAGCCGTCCGCCTACCAGCCGACGTGATGAGGGAGCGGCAGCGCCGGCTGCCCGCTCGGAGCACGATACCGCGATTGCCGAGCTGCCGGCTTCCGGGCTGCGAACGAGCCGCCGGGAACAGTAGGAGGTCACAATGACAGACTCACGACCAGGTGCCTGGGACAGCGCCAACACAATCGCCCACTTCGAGCAGTACGGGGTCGAGACCGCCATCCCCCCACTGGTCCCGTATCTGAGCGCCGGGGCGCAGGTGCTCGACGTGGGCTGCGGGCCGGGCACCATCACAATCGATGTTGCGCGTAGGATTGGCACCGGCGCGGCGGTAGGAGTCGATTCCGCCCCGGCCATGATTGAGCGAGCCCAGCAGATGGCCACGGATACCGGCGTGGGCAACGTATCTTTCCGCTGCAGTGATGCGCTGTCCCTCGGCTTTCCAGACAACACCTTCGACGTCACCTACTGCTCGAATCTAATCTCCCACCTACGCGATCCCGAATCCGCGATCCGCGAACAAATTCGCGTCACCAAACCCGGAGGGTGGATCGCTGCGAGCAACACCGGCGACTGGGGGCGGGTTCGTGTTGCACCCACCCTGCCCGGCCATGGATCGGCTGATCACGACCTACCTTCATTTGTCGGACGTCGATGACCCGGAGTTCTACTTCGACTGTAACTCCAGCCCGAGAATTCGGGCGCTATTTGGACGGCAGGGTCTCACCGATCTCAGGGTCGAAGCGGTCACCAGCGCCGCCGGCTTCGCCTATCGGGGCTCAGAGTGGTTCGAGTCGAAGCTCGGTTTCCTGCGCTTTGTCGTCGGTCTCGACGACAGCGATCCGAGCTTCATCGGCACCGCCCACCGCAAGCTGCTGGATGCCGGGCTGGTGGAGGCAGAGCTGATTGCCGCAGCTCAGTCAGACGTCCTGAACTGGAGCGAGCATCCGGAGGCATTCTTGATGGTAGCCGGCATATTCGTGGCCGGGCGGGTGCACGCCTGATGGCGTCACGCGACCTGGCAGCGCTCAGCGCACAGTTGAGCCAGCAGGGCTTCGTGGTGCTGGAGGGGCTGCTGGAACCCGACCTACTGGCGGAGCTGCGCTCGGTGCTCGCGGATCTGTTCGCGCGAGAACGGGAAACCCCGTACGATCCGGGTGACGGCCCCGCCCGTCCCGAGGATGCGGAGATCCGCGCCTACCTTGCCGAATCATACGCGGTGAGTGACAGCGAGCTGGACCGCATGATGCGGCGCATCCGCCATACCCGCGCGCAGAACTTCGACACGGCATGGCCGGTCGAGCTGCGCAAGCTCAACAAGACGTTCATCCACATCCCGAACCTGTTCGACGACGATCGATCGCAATACGTGCGCAACCTCCCGGTCAAGACCGAGCTTGCTGATCGGCTCGCAGCGCACCCGGTGGTCCACGGACTGACTGGTCTCCTGCTTGGTGGCGACTGTGTCATCGGCGACATCTCCGCCACCAGCATTGGCGCGGGCACCAAGGGCGGCTCCTGGCATCTGGACAATCCCCTGACGCAGATGCGCGAGCCGCTGCCGGACTTCCCTCTGGGTATCCAGGTGGCCTGGCTGATCGACGACTTCACACACAAGAACGGGGCGACACGGATCGTGCCAGGCAGTCACCTGACCCGCAGGAAGCCAACGTGGGCGAAGGGCGAGCGGGACGACGAGGTGGCGTTGACGGCGCCTGCCGGTTCAGCGGCGATCTGGCTGGCCAGCACGTGGCACCGCGCTGGGCCCAACTCCACCAGTGGCCCGCGGCGCGCTGTCATCTCCTTCTATCAATGCGGCTGGATCAAGCCGTTCTCGGAGTACCGGGCCTGCATCACCGAGGAGCTGGCGGCCCGAATGTCGCCGGCGGTGCGTTATCTCTACGGGCTGTCGGCGTACGGCGTCGTACGGGGATAGCCATGCGAACGCCGACGCGCGGCAACGAGGCAAGTGTTTCGAATCAGCAACCGCGTGAGCTCTCTTGCGGGCGCTGCTGTCACCGGTCGGTGCCCCCTCTCTTGGTGCGTATGAATGCGTGGTGTCAGAGACGAGGCCCAGCGAGGAGGTAGCCTGTGACGGATGCGTTACGGCATGTGACCATCGTGCGCGACGATGATGTGTATGAAGCCTTTCCCGACATTTGCCAGCTGCCAACGGGCAAGCTGCTCTGCATCTACCGCGAATCAGATGTGCACAGGGCCAGCACGTCGCGGATGATCCTCATGGAGAGCGAGGACCGCGGCCGCACGTGGACGAACAAACGGCCCTTTGACACAAGGCGCTCCTTCGCCCAGAACAGGTCGACCTGGAACGCGCCCCGTATCCGCGTACTGCCCGACGGGCGTCTCGTGGCAAACTTCGACGCATTCCTATTCCCTGATGAGGCTGACGATTGGAATTGGCCCCTGCATCGGCTCTGTTTCCGGACCTTTCTCTGGTTCAGCGACGACGAGGGGCGTACTTGGAGCGAGCGCCGCTCGACGGAGATCGAAGGCGCATGCTCGGACAAGCTGCGCGTGCTGACCGACGATCACTGGCTGATGGCGATCGGCTACTGGAGCGTCAGGTTTCCCGGCGCCATGCGGGTGAACGCGGCACATTCCTTCGACGGCGGTCGTACTTGGCCGCTCAGCGCCCTGGTGGCCGAACAGGACGGAGTGCAGCACAACGAGCCATCCGTGGTGCCGCTAGCGGACGGGCGGCTGCTGTGCGTCATGCGAGAGAATGAGCATATCAAGCGTCCCTCGCATTACTGCCTATCAGAAGATGAGGGCAATACCTGGTCTACGCCAGCTCCGACGCCCTTCTACGCCGATCGGCCCGCCGCAGGCCTGCTGCAGAGTGGTCGGATCCTGGTGACGTACCGCAACGTGGAGCCCGCCCCCGGAGAGCGAAAGCTGAAGGTGG
>JAKZWC010000303.1:0-8654 GCA_047515735.1 Spirochaetales bacterium
AGCTCGGCATCGTCGGGATGGGCGCACACCGCCAGTACATCAACAGCCATGTCGGCGCGATAGTATCAGAAGGCCCCTTGGATCTCGATAGCTTCCCTGACTTCACCGTGTCGCGTAGTATGTTCTTGCCCTGATCCGGTCGTGGCGCAATGCAGCGAGTGAGAAGGTTTGGCACGGCGAGCGACCGAACCGATTCAGGGGTCTGGACTTCGACGGAGCCATCGATCGCGCTGAACGTCGCTCCAGACGCTGCGCGACCTTGAGTCCGCTCAAGAGCGTCGGTCTCCACAAGCTCAAAGGGAGCGCGCCGGGATCAGTGGGCGATGACCGTGAATGGCCCTTGGCGGATCCGTTTCGAGTTTCGTAAGGGTGACGCCCATTACGTGGAGATCGGAGGGCATGTTCATGGAACCGATTTCGCATCCGGGCCGGTTGTTGAAGCGTGAGCTTCAAGCCCGTCAGCTAAGTGCCAACCGATTGGCGCTGAACCTCGGTGTACCGTCGGGTCGCATAACCGATATCCTGAATGGGCGCCGTTCGATCACCGCCGACACCGCGCTACGGCTTGGCCGTTACTTCGGCAACAGCCCGCGCTTTTGGCTTGACCTCCAGAGTCAGTACGACTTGGCAGCTCTTGAGCGAGAGCGTGGCGGCGAGATTTCCAGTCAGGTGCACCCGGCCGGCGTCGCTATCTGAAAGCTAATGCAAGGATGATCCGGGCACGTAGGCGTGTACCCACACCTCCTCAAGATGTTGGTCCAGCCAGTTGGCCACGCGCTTGGCTTGCGCATACTGCGCCTCGGGATCGGTGGGAAGATTGCTCAGGGTGAATGACAAGTCGACGCTCTTTCCGTCGATCTTTGGCGCCTCGTCCATGGGCTCCAGATTTACCCAAGGCGGCTGACCAACATCACCCTCTTTCACTGTTGCCTTGAATCGCATCTACTCCTCCTGACTGCCGGTGCTACGTGACCGGTTGATTCTGGTCGGCTACTTCGTTATTGGCGGAATCTGAGCATGTCCAAACTGAAGTCTACGCCTCGGCCTGGCCGACCGATCGGGATCAGCGCCGTCAGAACACCTCTTCCATCACGTAGAAGTAGTTCTGGTCGGTGCCGAAGATCAGGTACTTGCCGGCCACCACCGGGGCGCTCAAGACCGCGCCCTCCAGGTCCATCTCCCACACCGGCTTGCCGTTCTGGGCCGACAGCGCCACCAGTCGCGGCGGCCGGCCGCCGGGAACGCCGTCGCCGCGTACCCCGAAGTAGACGCGGTCGCCGGCCACGGTAGGCGCGCTGCTGGTGGGGTACTGGAAGGTGTAACGCCAGGCGGGCCGTCCGGTGCGGGCGTTGAAGGCGCGCACCACGGCGTCGCCGCTGGTGTAGATGACGGTGTTGCGCCACAGCGCCGGCGCCAGGTAGTCCAGGAGCTGCAGGTTGTCGACGAAGGTCCGGTAGGGCTGATAGATCAGCTTTCCCTGATCCCCGAAGAACGACTCGTCCTCGTAGGTCCACAACTCCTCGCCGGTAAGCCGATCGATCGCGTAGTAGACGAACTGCAGGTTGCCGGTGATGGTGCGTCCGGTGCCGGCGGCGGAGTAGAACAGCTCGTTGCCGCGCAGCGCCGGAAAGGAATACCAGTTGAGCCCCGGGGTGGTCGATTTGACCCATAGGTACGCCTTTTCATAGACGTCGTAGGCGCCGAAGCTGGCGCCGCGGCCGGGCGGGCCGGGGGCCCAGTACATCACCCCGTCGTACACCTGGAAGGTGTGGAAGGACCACACCGGGTTGGGGATGTAGTGCACCTCCTTCCCCGCGTCGGCGGTGACGAAGTGGGTGTTGCCGCGGTCGCTGGTGAACATCACCAAGTCGTCGTAGCGCAGGATCAGCGACTGCACCGTGTATTCGGTGGGGAAGCGCCAGCGCTCGTCGCCGGTCTCGCGCCCCACGGCGTAGACGTGGCCGTCGTTGGAACCGAAGTAGAGGTGGTCTCGGTCGGCGAACGGCACCGAGTTGACCGGCGCCTGCGCCTTGAAGATCCAGCGCATGTAGCCGCTGTGCACGTCCAGGGCGTAGAAGTTGCCGTCGTCGGAGCCGAAGTAGATGGTGTCGTCCACCACCACCGGCGGGTTGAACGAGCGCGCCTGCGCGCCGCCGGCCTGCAACTGGAGCTGCCACTTGACCGCCAGCGGCGGCTGTATCCGCGTCTGGGTGACCCCGCGGCCCTCTTCGCCCCGGAACATCACCCAGTCATGACTTGCCCCGCCGTGCACCGTGGCAGGCGCCAATGCGCCTGCCAGCATGACGAGAACGGCCAGCGCGGACAGGAACACTCTTGGCGGGTCACTCGGTCGCTGCGGGCGTTTCACGGGTTGACGACTCATCGCGTCTGCCGCCCTGGTGCGGGTCTCATGTCCTCGGTGCCGATTCGACTGGTCTGCGTTGACGCCGGAGCTATCCACCACACCGACTATGGTACCCGACTTTCCTCGTTGCGCTGGGCACGCCGCCGCAAGCTGCCAGGAGGCTTCCTGACGGCTGCCTGCGCACTCGAGAAATGTACCCTTGCGTGACAGCGCGTTGTTGTGGCTCTGTGCGGCCTTTCCTTGACGGAGAGTGTCACGACGTGTCACTTTGTGATCGTCGTGAGAGTGGTTTCGATTCGAGAACTCCATGAAAGCACCGGCAGGATCGTGCGTCAGGCGGCGCAGCAGCCGGTGATCGTCACCGATCGGGGAACCCGGGTCGCTTTGCTCAAGCGGTATTCGGAACAGGAGATCGTCGGCCAGCCTTTTCCTCTGCGCGATCCCGCGAGCATGCCGGCGGTCGGCGTGGATTCCACCGAGCTGATCTCCAGGGACCGGTCGCAACGCTGATCTATCTCGATACTCGTACATCGCCAAGTGCTATCTCAACGAACCGGGCAGCCCGCGTGTGCTTGAACGGGTTTGACGCCGTCTACAGTCATGACCAACGCATGCTCGATGCGGCTGACTGCTTCGGGTTGGAGGGGAGAGACATCCTCGCCTGACGGACAGCCGGACGCCGCCTGCGTTCGAGTGTCGTGTACACGTGGTCGCGGTTAACATCGTGCGTTCCAACAGCGCTCGCATTCGGTAGAGGATCCGGGCCGATTCTCTATTCTCACCAGCTCCCCGGCTGATGTGGCGATGATCGTCTCCACACCTGCGTCCCTGTGTCGCCCTCGCCCACGGCGAGGTCCTCGTTCTCTGCTACCAGAAGTTGCATAATCTGACCCTTCTTCCGAGTGGGGACGGCTCCTTATTGGAGCTCCTTAAGCATCTGATTTAGTGCCCTTTTCCCAATGTTGTCGCCCGGCCTCTTTTCTCCGGTGTACTCTATGAACTCCCTCGGATTCAAAAAAACCCACAGCCCCGTCTTCCCGCGGTATCTTCTCTTCATTATCTCACCTCGCCTTGGGTCATCCACTTGCTCAAGCTTGAGTCTTGTTTCCGTATCCTTTTCTATTCTCCCGCGAGATCCTTTTGTCCTCTCCCATTCACGAGTCTTTCCATTCTTCTTCACCAGCACCCACTTGGCAGGGCGCATGCTGACCTTTTGCCGGAACCCATCTTTCCATCGGTGTATAGTGCCTACCGGAGCCTCTGCTTTTCCTGGTTCACGCGCCATCAGCCAATCCGAGATCCTCTGAGCGTCGCCGCCGGCGTTGTAGATCTCCTTTGGGTCGTTCTCCAACACCTGAATCCAGGAGTTTATGTATGCGTTTCCGTGTTGCGGCGCATGGCCGATCCCAAGCTGGTCACCGGTCATCATTGCAGCGATCTCCGCCCGTAGTTCCTCCCTGGCGTACGTCGCTGATCCAAATCCCTCGTGGTTTATCAGGGTCGGCCGTTTCAGGCGGCTGGGATGTCCGGTTGCGTGTCCCAGTTCATGCAGCGCCGTGTGCGTGTACGCGGCTTGCGACGGGAACTGGCTCCGCTTTGGCAACACCACTAGATCCATCAATGGATCGTAGTACGCCCCATCGCCGGCGACATGGTCGACCCGGATGTCGCTGTTGCGGATCAAGGCCTCGGCACGCCGGCGCCCCTTCCACTTCGGCGGCGCGGCTGGGAGCGGTCGTAGCCGCAGGCGTTCAGTCTGTTCGACGTTGAAGACGGTGTGGAGCGTTGCAAACGGCCGCTCGATCCACTCTGCCTTCGGCTTTCCGTCTTCGTCGAGGATCGCGTTGCCGCGGTCATCGCGGGCCAACTTGAGCCACCGTTGCTGCCAGTACCAGATCGGTGAGCCCTTCTCACCCCTGCGCACGTTTCCGCCGGCGCTCCGAATCTGGAGCACACTTCCCCAGCGCGGGTCGACGTACCCGCGACTGAGCGCCACCATGGCGAGGTATACGGCGTTGCCGCCGTGGTAAGCGTGTCCACTACTGAAGTTGCGGGGCTGGCGCCAAGTCCAGGGCTTTTGCCAGGGCGTCGTCCCCTCCCTCAGCGCCTTGATGATGCTGTCAGCGAACTGCTCGTGGTACTCGTCTGCCTTCTCTTGCCGCTTCGCCATCACCAGATCTCCATGTTGACTTTCGTCTTCGAGGTCGATCTCCCAGGCCGCCCTCATCCATCATGGTGTCCCTTCGCGTCTGTGTTGATCACCTTGCAGGCTACCATAGTGGTTCTGGTTACCATGTATTCCTGTAGCGTCAACAAGACTCAGTAGTAGAGGGCGCGGAGGCTGAAGGCGCGGCGCAGGAGGGGCAGGAGGCCGCCCGGGCGCACGCCCTTGAGCGCGGTCTGGTATTGGGTGTGCAACTCCTGCCAAGTGCTGGTGCGCTCGCCGGGGTCGAAGGCGGCGCGGTAGCGCAGCATGGTGTAGAGGGCGGCGAAGCGCCCGATCTGGGGATACTGCCGGGCATACTCCTGGACGGTGTGGGCGTGCGGCTTGAGTGAGCAGCCGGCGCTGGCCATGCGCATGCACAGCAGCTTGCCGAGGGCACGCAGGCCGCCGGCATCGGCGTGCCGCGCCCGCAGGGTGAGCCAGCCCTCGCGGCCGTAGCGCATGCCGTAGGCGCCGAAGATGCCGGCCGCGGCCAGCGTCCCGAGCACGGTGAGGGCGAAGCGCCACGGGAATATGAAATCGCGCGGCACCGGCACGTCTTCAACCTCGATGATCGGGATCACGATGTCGAGCGAGTTGGCGTCCATGCCGGGCGGCGGCGTCTTGGCGTGGGTGGTGGTCTCGAAGTCCACCCAGCCGTAGTCTGGCAGCCAGAACTGGGTCCACGAGTGGCGGTGCGCCGTGGTGATCAGGTAGAGATCCTCCAGCGGGTAGGCCTGCAACGGTTCGATCGACTGGCGCAGTACCGCGGCGCCGCGCGCGTGCTGCGGGGTCTGCAGGGAGTCGGAGCCGAGATAGCCGGTCACCACCCGCGTCGGGATGCCCAGCATGCGTCCCAGGATCGCAGAGGTGTTGGAGAACTCGGTGCAGTCGCCGGCCTGCGTCTCGAACAGGAAATTGTCGACGTGGGCGATCGAGACGTCGTCGGTGAAGCCGATCTCGTACTGGTAGTTGGCATAGCTCCTGAGGAGTTGATCGATCTTGTCGAAGTCGTTGTCCGCGGCGCCCACGAACTGGTCCAGGTACTCCTGAAACCGCGCCTGCTGCTCCGCTTCCAGCGGTATTTCGAGGTAGCCGCTCATGCGCTCGCGCTCGGCACCGTTGAGGGGACGCACCCGGCGCCAGGCGTCGGGATCGGTGGTGCTCACCTGGGAGATGACCCGATAGGAGAGATCGAACGGGTGGTAGCGGCGCTGCTGTACCGTGGGCTCCACCGCCAGCGGGCGGTAGGGCATGGCGCGTTCGGATATGGTCGAGAAGAAGCCGTGCTCGATGGGACTGCGACCGCGGTCGAACGGCGGTTCGGGGTCCTCCCAGGTCTCGAACAGGCGGCGGTGCACCAGCTCGTTGAGCGGCTCCTCCCGCGAGTAGGACAATCCGTAGACGCCGTCGAACAATCCGAAGTAGCCGTCGGCGGCGTAAACGGGATCACGTTGGCTGGCGATGATCATCACCGCGTACTGCCGGTTCTCGCCCTCGCCGTCGCCGCTGTCCTGGTTGCCGTCGCCTTCCTCGCCCTCCTGGCCCTGGTTGCCCTCGCTGGGCTGGCCGCCCTGAGCGCCGCCCGCCTGACCCTGCTCGCTCTGGGCGCCGCCGGCGCTGCCGCCGCCCTCCTCGGCCGCGGACCCGGGCTGCGGTTGCGGCTGCTGCTGTTGCCGGCGCTGGTCCCACTCCCGCGCCGGGATCCCCACCAGGCCCGGCATCTGCCCGGCGTCGCCCTGGCCCCCCTCGGCCTCCTGCTGATTCTGCTGTTGCTGATCGCCCTGCCCTCCGCCGGGACGTTCCTGTGGCTCGAACTGCTGCTCGCCGCGCAGGTTGCCGCCGGGCGGAGCGGTGCTGAAGTCGTCCACCGGCACTGGCGGAGACGGCGGCAGCTCGTTGAGCTCGTTGAAGGCGATGCGGTGCTCGACGAAGTCGGACGGCAGGACAATGGCCAGCACCACGATCAGCGGGATGACGACGGCGGCGAACAGGGTCACCTCACGGCGTCCGCGCCGCCGCTCCTCGCCGCGGCCCGTGCCCGGGCGCCGGTTGGGGAACGCGGCCTGGTAGATGACGATGCCATGCAGCAGGAAGCCGCCGATGCTCACCAGCAGGAGCACCGTGGTGAGCAGCGAACTCGCCCCGGAGATCGCCTCGGACGCGCGCGAGAAGCGCAGCATCTTGACGTAGATGTAGCCGATGAAGAACAGCTCGGCGGCGGCGATGGTGTGGCCATATTCGCGCGAGCCGAAAATCAGGAGGGTGAGCAGGAAGGCGCCGGCTCCGGCCGCGGCCACCAGCCACGCCGCGCTATCGAAGCCGGTGCCGAACGCGACTGCCGCCACGACAGCCGCTCCCGCCGCGACGAGCAGGCGGGTGGGGCGCAGCCAGCGCCGTACACCGGCGACCAGTCGCGCCGCCGGGCCGCGGGCGGCCGGCGCCGTGGTGCCGGTAGCCGCGTAGCGCAGGGCAAAGGCCAGCAGCATCTCCAGCGGCACCAGGGCGAACCACACCAGGTAGCCGGCGCGGTCGTACGGCACCACCACCGCGGGGTGCACCAGCGGCATCGCTACCGCCATGGCGTACACCAACAGACGGGTCAGGAAGAGAAGGTGCATAGGTAGCTCACTTTGAGCGGCTGCTCTGCGCGCAGGCCCGGCCGCGGACCGGCGACCGGCGCCGCGGCCGGCATGCGCCGCTCGCGAGCCAGCAGCCAGTCGCCGCCGACGCAGGTGGGCAGCGGCGCCTCGAACAGGCTCATCCGATAGGGGGCCGCGGCGTCCGCGTCCGTGCGCCTCGCCGGTACACTGCGGAACACGTTGATGTACTGCGCGCCGCTGCGCTCCACGAAGCGCGCCAGATCCTCGTCGAACACCGTCGAGAAGATGAACAGCTCCCGCGCCGGTCCGGTGTCGGCGGCAGGCAGCTCGGAGGTGAGGGGCAACTCGGCAAGGCGGCGCGCGAACGCCTCGATCTCCTCCGGCGAGTCGATCCGGTGGCTCTCGCCGCCGCTGTCCACCACGAAGACGTATTCCGGATGCTGGCGCTTGACCACACGCAGGAAGGTGAGCAGCCAGCTCTTGATGAAGTCCAGGTGCAGCACCGCGGCCAGGGACTCGCCGCCGCGGCGGCGGTAGCGGCGCAGTACCACGTGCAGCTCCTGGGTCTGTTCCTGGGTGATGGGCGAGATGCGGGTGATCAGCTCGCCCAGCCGGCTGGTGGCCTTCCAGTTGATGTCCTTCATGCGGTCGCCGGGCATGTACTCACGCATGAAGTACTGCTCTTCGTCGGAGGTCCGGGCGCGCTGCGTGGTGTCGTAGCCGGCGGAGATCTCCACCGGCGGGGTCGACTGCTCGCCGAGCAGACCGGGCCGCACCACCAGCGTGCGCCGCTCGGGGGGACGAATCTGGGCGCGGGTGAGTCCGAACACGTCGCGAATGGTGAGCCGGCCGGTCAACTCGAGCCGCCCGCTGCACGGAAACCAGAGGGGAATCGCCGCCTCGCCGCCCGGTGTTGCAACCTCGCGGTAGCCGTGCAGGGTGGCACGCCGCCCCGCCTGCAGGCGCCAGGCGATGCGCAGGTGAATGCGGTAGAACAGCCAGCTCCGTGCGGCGCGGGTGCGCAGCCGGTGCTGGGCCCCGTGTTCGCGCGCGGCCAGCGGCGCCGAGCTGTCCCACTCGAACTCGACCAGCTTGCAGCGGTACGCCTGCAGCCGGCCGAGCCCGGCCAGCACCAGCAGGGCCAGGAACCCGAAGATGGAGAGCAGGAACTCATGCGGGGAGCCGCTGGCGAAGGCGCTGCCGAGCAGGTACACCGCCGCCCCGGCCAGTGCGGTGCCGGGCAGGGTGAGAGGATAGTAGTGCCACACGCGCCGGGCGGCGGCGTGCACGCCGGGGTGCCGGGCTGCATCCGGGCGCAGTCCCATGCGTCCCGCGGCGGCCACCGGTGCCGGCCCGCCGGATCGCGCCGCGCCCGGCCGTTGCCTGCCGTCGGCGTTCGCTTCGCTCACGGAGCCGATCCGCCCGAAGCGCGTGCGCTCGCTGCCGGTGCCACAGCCCGACCGCCTCACGGCGCAGCCCCCCC